>DATKAF010000322.1:0-5758 GCA_035498395.1 Anaerolineales bacterium | reverse complement strand
CACCAGTCGGATCACCGGGGTAGGCATCCTGCCGCCCGGACGACGGCCGAGAGCCTGTGCCAATGCCCGAACAAAGTCGGCGTTGTGCATCGGGTTAGGGCTGACGGCATTGACGGCTCCGCTCAAGCTCTCAGTTGCCAGGGCAAACTCGATGATGGAAGCCAGTTCGTCGCGGCCGATCCAGCTTACCCACTGCTGCCCGCTGCCCGATGGAAAAGGGGTCCGCAGCAAGGTGGCACCGCCTATCACCGGCGGGATACGCAGGTGCACGACCCGGATGCCTGCCTGAGTCGCGGGAGCAGTGGCCGCCTCACCGTCGCGTTGAAGTGTGGCAAGGAAGCTGGCTCCTGCGGGGCAGTCTTCCGAAAGGACATCATCACCCGATGAAGGGTAGTAGCCCATCCCGGAAGCGCACATGAGTACCCGGGGCCTGTGCGCGCACCCTGCCAGCGAATCGGCCAGCAGGCGGTTCGTCCCCAGGCGATTGGCAAGCATGGTTTGCTGCGCGCTGTGGGTCCACCGCATGGGCCAGGGCTTGGTCGCGAGGTGCACAACGCCGTCGAAACCATCCAGGCTGGCCGCATCGATCTTTCCCGCGTCCGGATCCCACCAGACCTCGCTCGGGCCAGGTGTGTGCCTCACCAGCCGGGTGACATCGTGTCCACCTGCCAACAGGTGCCGAGTCGCAGCTGATCCGATCATGCCGCTGGAACCAGCGATCAATATCTTCATGTTCCTGCCGCCTTGCTGGCAAAGCTGGAGTCTTGAGAGGTCGCCGGTGCATCTGCCTCAAGTTTGCCGTGGCTCGCCACGAAGATCACGGCCACCACAGTCCACAGTGCGGCGGCGAGTATGAGATTGCCGGCTGCAATGAAGATACTTGACGAATCCGGCGGGCTGAGCACGAAGGTGGAGGCCACAATTGGCACGTGCATGAGCATGACAAGAAGTACGCTGCGTGTGTGGTCGTAGAGCCAAACCATCAGAACACGGTAGGGGATCAGCCAGGTGAATAAGAGCGCCATGGTAAAGAAAATCGGCGACAGCGGTGCCGAGGCTCTGCCGCTGGCTGAAAAAACGGGGTAGTGCCATACGCCCCAGAGCACTCCCATGATCAATCCGGTTGCCAGCACGCCGCGGCCCTTCCTCAGCTCGGGAGTGGCGAACCCCGTCCAGCCAAGTTCTTCGAACAAAGCCACTACCAACCCGATCGCAAGACCCATCACCAAGGTGCCGAGTTTGTTCGTCGCGGTTACGATCGTCGGGAATGTGGAGCGGGCGAGCAGTGAAACAGTTGTAATGACCGGAGCGGTGAAGAGTGCAAAGGCGTACCATCCCGCGCCTACTCGCCACTTGAGCAATTCGGACAGCAGCCGACGGAGGCCCGGCTTCCCGTAGAGCAGGCTGGTCAAGAGAAGGCCTGCAATGGCGGGCCCAAGGATGCCGACCGGCACGCCCATGAGCAGCTGTGTGCGGGGTGTAACGCCGATGCCTAAGAAACCAGCGGGACCGAGTACCAGAAGACCGCCTGCCCAGGATATCGCGAATACCAGGATGTAGTACGACAGCACTGGTCGCTGCCTGCAGAACGCCTTGATGGTCGACATGGTCTCCTCCTTGCAATTTCAGGGCGCGAGCAATAAGGCGGCAGGAGTAATGCGCCGCCCGTCACAGATCACTCTTACTATACGGTTTGGGCGCGCCCAAGTCACGTGCCTTATGTCACGGAATCCAGAATCAGCGCCCTGGCAACAGCCCAGCCGCAGAGTACAAGCTGATGAAGTGCAATATCAAAAAGCACGTAATGGTCGTAGCGCAGGCATCCCTCGGCGGCGAGGAGCATATTCGCGTCCCCGCCAAAAGCGGTCCAACGCAGCGACCCCTGCTCTTCTTGCCAACCGTTTTGAGGGGGGCTTTTTTTACTTATCGTTGAACACTGAGCACTGATTCCGTACAGCTGGTAATGTTCGTCATATGATTTTCGTAACTCGACGCTTCCGGCTAAATCCTGTATATTGAGCCCTAATTGGCAGGAACGCGGCGGTCGCAACCGCCGCCGGAAAGGTATTGGCGCGTGAGCAGCACGGCAACGGGACTCGTTTTTGATATCCGCAGGTTCTCGGTCCATGACGGGCCGGGCCTGCGCACGACCGTGTTCTTCAAGGGCTGCCCGCTGCGCTGCCTGTGGTGCCACAACCCCGAGAGCCAGCACCGCCGCCCGGAGCGCCTGTTCTGGGCAGACCGTTGCCTGGCCTGCCAGTCCTGCATCAGCGCCTGCCCGGAGGGAGCCATCCAGTGGGACGGCCAGCATCCGGTGGTCGATGCAGCGAAGTGCAACCTATCCGGCGCGTGCGTGGCCGCCTGTTACGCGGAGGCCCGGCAGATAGCGGGCCGCAGGATGTCGGTCGCGGAAGTGATGGCGGAGGTCGAGCGCGACATTTCGTTCTACGAAGGCTCACAGGCGCAGGGCGGCGTGACATTCTCCGGCGGCGAGCCGCTGCTCCAGCCCGATTTCCTGCTCGGCCTGCTGCGCGCCTGCAAAGACCAGGACCTCCACACTGCCCTCGACACATCCGGCTATGCAGCCTGGGAGACCGTGGACCGGATCCGTTCCATGGTGGACCTGTTCCTGTACGACCTCAAGCTGATGGACCCGCGCCGCCACCGCGAGTACACGTTGGCGCACAATACGCGCATCCTGGAAAACCTGCGTCGGCTGGCGCTGCTCGGGCACAACATTACCGTTCGCGTGCCGGTGATCCCCGGCGTCAACGACGACCCCCAGAACCTCGAGGCGACCGGCGCATTCGTCGCGGAGCTGGGCGGATCGGGGCGCGTCGATCTACTGCCGTACCATCACGCGGCCATGAGCAAGTACGAGCGGCTGCACCGCAGCTACCGGCTGCCCTGGCTGGCGACTCCCTCCGACGAGCGCATGGCAGAAATTGCGCGCGTCTTTGAGGGCCATGGATTGGATGTCCACGTAGGAGGCTGAACATGAGCATGACCGAACGGGTCTGCCGATTGAGGCAGGAGAGTCTCGCTGCCGTCCCAACGATCTCGACCGAGCGGGCGGAGCTGATGACGGAGTTCTATCGCCGGCATACCGAGCTGACCTCCGCACCCATGCGGAGGGCGCTGGCGTTCCAGTACCTGATGGAGCACAAGCAAATTTGCCTCGGCGAGGGCGAGCTCATCGTCGGCGAGAAGGGTCCCGCCCCGAAGGCCACGCCGACGTACCCGGAGCTTTGCTGCCATAGTCTCAAAGACCTCGATATCCTCGACTCGCGGGAGAAGGTCTCGTTCAAGGTTAGCCCTGAAGCGCGCCGCACCTATGAGGAGACGATCATCCCGTTCTGGTCCTCGCACAACGGGCAGCCCGGCAAAGCCATGCGCGACCTGATCTTCCGCGAAATGGAACCGGAGTGGAAGGCAGCTTACGAGGCTGGGGTCTTCACGGAGTTCATGGAGCAGCGCTCGCCGGGCCACACCGTGCTGGACGACAAGATCTATCGCAAGGGCATGCTCGACTTCCAGCAGGACATCGAGCGCGCCATGCAAGGCCTCGATTTCCTCAACGACCCGCAGGCCACCTACAAGCGCGAAGAGCTGCGCGCCATGCACATCGTCGCCGCGGCCATCATGCGCTTCGCAGAGCGCCACGCCGAGAGGGCCCGCGAGCTGGCTGCCGCGGAGCCGGACCCTCAGCGCAAGGCCGAGCTGGAGCGCATCGCCGAGGTCTGCATGCGGGTGCCCGCCCACGCCCCGCGCGACTTCTGGGAGGCGCTGCAATCTTACTGGTTCGTCCACCTCGGCGTAACCACCGAGATGAATCCGTGGGACGCCTTCTGCCCCGGCAAGCTCGACCAGCATCTCTATCCGTTCTACTGCAAGGGGCTGGAACAGGGCGTTCTTACGAAGGAGCGCGCGGAAGAGCTGCTGCAATGCTTCTGGGTCAAGTTCAACAACCAGCCCGCGCCGCCCAAGGTCGGCGTGACCGCCGAGGAGAGCAACACCTATACCGATTTTGCACAGATCAACCTGGGCGGCATCAAGCCCGACGGCTCCGATGCGGTGAACGAAATCACCTACCTGATGCTGGATGTCATCGAGGAGATGCGGCTGCTCCAGCCCAGTTCCTCCATCCAGGTGAGCAAGAAGAACCCCGACCGCTTCATCAAGCGGGCGGCGCGCATCATCCGCACCGGGTTCGGGCAGCCCTCGGTGTTCAACAGCGACCTGATCGTGCAGGAACTTGTCCGCATGGGGAAGTCTGTGGTGGACGCCCGCTGCGGCGGCTCCAGCGGCTGCGTGGAGGTCGGCGCCTTCGGCAAGGAGAACTACAACCTGACCGGCTACTTCAACATGCCCAAGGTGCTCGAGTTGACCCTGCACAACGGCCTCGACCCGCGCACCGGCGTTCAACTGGGCCCGCAGACCGGCGATGCATCGACATTCGAAACGTTCGATGCCTTCTTCGATGCCTATCGCGTGCAGCTCCAGTACTTCATCGACGTGAAGATACGCGGCAGCAACATCATCGAGCGCCTGTATGCCGAGCACATGCCCGCTCCGTTCCTGTCGCTCCTGATCGATGACTGCATCAGCAACGGCACGGACTACCACAACGGCGGCGCGCGCTACAACACTAGCTACATCCAGGGCGTCGGCCTCGGAACCATGACCGACTCGATGTCCGCCATCCGGACGCACGTCTATGACCGGAAGACGCTGACGATGCACGAGCTGCTGGCATTGCTGGACTCCGACTTCGAAGGCGGCGAGCGGGCGCGCCAGATGCTCCTCAATCGCACGCCGCGCTACGGCAATGATGAGGACGCGGCGGACGTCCTGCTTAAGCGCGTCTTCGAAGCCTACTATGAAGCCATCGAGGGACGGCCCAACACCAAGGGTGGCAGATACCACATCAACCTCCTGCCCACCACCTGCCACGTCTACTTCGGCTCTGTCTGCGGCGCCAGCCCCGATGGACGCCGCGCACACACGCCGCTCTCCGAGGGCATATCGCCGGTACAGGGCGCGGACCGCTGCGGTCCCACCGCGGTGCTCAAATCCGCATCGAAGATCGACCACGCCCGCACGGGTGGCACGCTGCTCAACCAGAAGTTCACGCCGTCCCTGCTAAAAGACGATGCAGGCCTCGAAATGCTCGTGCAGCTGGTGCGCGGCTACTTCAAGCTTGACGGGCACCACGTGCAGTTCAACGTGGTCGACGCGGCGACTTTGCGCGAGGCGCAGCTCCACCCCGAGCAGCACCGCGATCTGATCGTCCGCGTAGCAGGCTATAGTGACTACTTCTGCGACCTCGGCAAGGCATTGCAGGACGAGATCATCGCCCGCACCGAGCACGAATCCTTCTAAGAGAGTGTTTCTTAAATCCTATTCCAAGTGCTCACTCGTTGTACAGGCCGCCGAATTTAGAGATATGGGTGGTGTTTTCCTGCCCATATCTCTAAATTCCGGTTCCCCCTCCCCTTTAGGGGATCGCGCAGCACTTCGGAGCGGAGCGCAGAAGGGTAGGGGTAGGGTCTTTGCGAGGAGTTGCCATTTAAGACACAGTGTCCGTGCGGGGCCGGCTCCTGTTCGGCCTGTATCCGAATGATGGAAGCGGGCGGCTGGAATTCCAGCCGCCCGCTTTGAATCGTTCTGATAGGGTCCGAACGGGACTTGCTCCCGTTTAGAAGGATTCGTGCTCGGTGCGGGCGATGATCTCGTCCTGCAATGCCCTGCCGAGGTC
>DATKAF010000321.1:0-8793 GCA_035498395.1 Anaerolineales bacterium | reverse complement strand
CCACGCTCCAGCAGTAGCCCATGCTCTGGCGCAGGACCTTGAACGATTCATCCTTCCGGTCGGACGCCGATGCCATGCTGGCAGTGATCTTGTCGAAGATGCGAAGCACATGCCCGGCTGACACCTGGTCTTTCAAGAGGCGCGGCTCCGCCAACGCTGCCGCAACCGCCCGCTTCTCGTACCAGTTGCCGGTGCTCCATGCATCCATCTCTTTCAGCAGCGAAGGCATGTCCGCATCGCCAACATATTGGAGGGCAATGGCAACCGCTTCACGCACGCGCCATCGCGAATCCGATGCGTAAGGGTGAAGCCTGCGGAACTGCTTGCGATCCCCCTGCGCCGCCATCTTTCCGAGAGCTGTGATACCGCAGAAGACCAGGAAGACCTGGGGCGAGTTCTCCGGCGCTTCGTCCACTGGGATCGACAGGCACGACTCGATGCGTGCGGCGTCAGCATTCTCCGCGAATGCCTGTGCCAGCTCCAGGTTGCCGCGTGGGCCGGGCAGCCCGGAGTTCTTCATCAGGTACGCGCGCCAGTCGCCTGCGTGCAGTAACTCGCGGCGATAATCATCGACCTTGCTCATGATGGGTGGGCTGCCACTCCTTGCCGGGCTACGGTGAGACGTTGACCTGCATGAATACTTGCTGACCAAATGCGGTGCCATCTGGTGCAAAGGCCTGCCATGCGTTTTGATATGTCCCTGCCGTCTGCGGCGCGGTGAACACGATGCGCAGCGTGGGCTGCGTGCCGGCGCGCGCCGGATAGAGTGCCTGCTCGGTCGGTGCGCCCAGCGCGTCGCCGCTCACCATCTTCAGGCGGTAGCCTGAGTCCCAGTTGCAGGTCCCCGTATTCGTCACCAGCCACTGTTTGTCAACGGGCGCGCCGGGCGTCACCGTTGTGCCATCGGGGATGGTCAGGTCCTGGACGAACTGCAGGTCGTTGTTGCAGGGAGTGGGAGTCGCGGCGAGCGGAGTCGCTGTTGCGGTCGGCGTGGCGGTCGGAACGGGACTTGCGGCGCTGGTCGGCGCAACAGGCAAAGCGGGCTCCGCCGTCGGCGGGACGAACAGGGTGGGCGTGGCCTGTGTTGAGCAGGCTGCACAGGCCAGCAGCGCGGTGAGCAGGATGAAACGGTGGAAGCCCATGTTCCCCAAAAATAAAACGGGCGGACAACGCGTCCGCCCGCTGGTGTTATTACTCTTCGGCTGCCATCGGGGCGCCGCCCGATTCGTCGCCATCGACGCCCATATCCAGCGGCAGCGCCACTTCGCCGCTCAACGCCTTCTGCCGGATCACGGTCTCGATCTCATTCATCAGGTCCGGGTTTTGCCGGATGTATTCCTTGGCGTTCTCGCGTCCCTGACCGAGCCGGGCATCCCCGTAGGAGAAGAAGGCGCCGCGCTTTTGGACGATTTCGAACTGTGTGGCGAGGTCGAGGATATCGCCGGCCTTTGAGATGCCCTCGTTGTACATGATGTCGAACTCTGCGGTGCGGAACGGCGGCGCGACTTTGTTCTTGACGACCTTGACGCGCGTCCGGTTGCCGATGATCTCGGCGCCGACCTTGATGGCCTGGATGCGGCGGACGTCGAGCCGGATGGAGGCGTAGAACTTCAGCGCCTGCCCGCCGGTGGTCGTCTCGGGGTTGCCGAACATCACGCCGATCTTCTGGCGGAGTTGGTTGGTGAAGACCACGGTGGTCTTGGTCTGGTTGATGGCGCCGGAGAGCTTGCGCAGCGCCTGGGACATGAGGCGGGCATGCACGCCCATGGTCGGGTCGCCCATGTCGCCTTCGATCTCGGCCCGCGGGACGAGCGCGGCGACCGAGTCGATGACGACCACATCGATGCCGCCGGAGCGGACGAGCGTCTCGGTGATCTCCAGGGCCTGCTCGCCGGTATCGGGCTGCGAGACCAGCAGGTTGTTGATGTCGACCCCGCACTTGGCGGCGTAATTCGGGTCGAGCGCGTGCTCCATGTCGATATAGGCCGCCGTGCCGCCGCGTCGCTGTGATTCGGCAACGATATGCTGGCAGATGGTGGTCTTGCCCGACGACTCGGGGCCGTAGATCTCGGTGATGCGGCCGCGCGGGACGCCGCCCACGCCGAGCGCGATATCCAGCGATAGCGAGCCGGTGGGGATGGCATCGGTGGCGAGCATGTTCTCGGCTTCGCCGAGCTTCATGATGGAACCCTCGCCGTAGCGCTTGATGATCTCGCTGACAGCCTTATCGAGCACGGCCTTCTTGGCGCTATCGGGCTCGGGCGTCAGCATCTCGGACATTTCGGCGGTCTTGGCGGCTGATTTACGGGGTGACATAGTTACCTCTCCAAGGAATTGGTATACGGATCGACTTGTGTTTCAGGGTTGGGTGAGGATCAGACCTGTGCAGGGCAGAAATGGAATTGTTCCGCGGAACAAATGCTGGGAAATCAGGCCTTGAGACACTATAGAACGCTGTATGAGTATAGCACAGATGTTCTTTGCGTCAAGGGCGGATTGAGAGCCTGGCAGCCTACGGCGGGGTGGTCGGCAGCGATTCCAGCACGGGGGCGGGAGGCGGGCCGACCTGGAAGCCCTCCTCGCCGCGGAACGTGAAATAGGTAACCTGCCCGGCGTAGATGTACATCCAATCCTGCTGCGGCTTGCCGTCGTAGCGGAAGGTGATCTTGTAAAGCCCGGCCGGCAGGTCGCCGAGCACCATATTCTCATCATAGTAGGGGTCGGCGTTGACCGGCCCAGGGCCATAGGTCTTGACCGTGTGCATGTCATGCGTCACGGTGTTCTCCACCGTGACTTCGACCTGCTGGAGGGTATTGTTCTTGTTGTCGGCGAGCCGGCCGACCAGCACGCCCCAGCCCTCGGGCGGCGCCATCCAGAGCTCCGGATTGTACGTGTGATGGAACGAGTCCTCGCCCCAGCGCACCTCAAAGTGCACGTGCGGGCCGGTCACGGCGCCCGTCGCGCCGACCCGGCCGAGCACGTCGCCGGTCTGGACGTGCTGGCCCATGATGGCGATGATCTTGCTCATGTGAGCGTAGACGGTGTAGAGGTCCCGGCCCTTATAGCCGTAGTCCATGCGCAGGACGACCGCCTGACCATACGGATCGGTCTGATCGCCGGGAGCTTCGTGGAATAGACCCCAATCGGCCCAGACGACAGTGCCGGGGCCTGCGGCGTGGATGGGCGTCCCGTAGGGTGCATCGATATCGACGCCGGTATGGACGGTGTTGGCGAAGAAGACGCCGCCATAGCGGTAGTTTGCCAGCGGCCAGTTGATCTGGTCCGCGGCGATAGGGCGGGCGAAATAGAAATGATCGTACGGCGAGACCGCCCACGGGATGGGGACGAGCGGCGGCCTCCAGCCGGTCACGGGGGCCGCGGGCCGGATCGGTAGGTCGAAGCGGAACGGCTCGAGGGTCGGAGTGGGGGCGGCATCGGGAACGTCGGCCTCTGGAGCCAGCGTCGGCCCTGCCAGGACTGGCGTCTGTGTGGGCGGCGCGGGTGCCTGGGTGAACGACTGCGTGCAGGCGGTGGCGAGGAGCAAGAAAACCGCCGAACATAATCGACGCGTGCTCATCCAGGCGTCGGCGAGGGGAAGGTCGGGATGATGGTGGGCGGCGTCGATGTGGGCAACGATGTATTGGTCGGCAGCGGCGTGTTGGTCGGCAGCGGTGTGCTGGTCGCGGTGCGCGTGGCGGTCGGCAGCGGCGTGTTGCTGGCAGTCGGGCTGGGGCCGGGCGTCTTCGACGGAATGGGAGTCTTGGAAGGCGTGGCGGTTGGCGGAAGCACCGCGGTGGGCGTTAGCAGCGCCTCGGCCGGGTAGAGCTGGAGCATGGCGCTATACCAATCCAGCCCATCGGTCAAGGCGAACTCGGTGAAGCGCGTGCCCGAGAAGTAGTTGCGCCAGTTGGGCAGCGCGGGCAAACGGTTCCAGCCGTAGGCCGAAGCCAGCGATGTGAAATCGATCCAGTAGCCGGAGGGCACGGCGGTGTAATCGCCGCCAGCCTCGTACTTCTTCGGGTCCAGCGCGTAGCGGGCGTTGAGGTCCCACGGCGGGCTTTCGAGCGGCTCGCCCTGCGTGCCGTCCTGGTCCTTGGCGCGCAGGTAGATGCGCCAGTAGGTCTGGTCGCCCACGTCCTCGCGCTGCACGGCCATCCAGCCGGCGTTGACCATCAGGCTGTTGATGGCGAAGGCGCGGCCGGTATAAAGCCAGTCCTGCTGCAGGCCCGGGTCGAGGGCAGTGGTCAGGGGGATGTAGGCATTCTCCAGGCTGGCAAGCGCGTCCCAGCCTATGTCCGCGATCACGCGCTTCCGCAGAGCGGAGAAGGATTCATCAGCCAGCACATGCAGCTCCGGATACGGCGCATCGACGTTCTCCAGCGGAACCACATACCAGCGTTTGGCGGGCAGCCCCGGCTCAGGCGTGACGGCGGAGCGGGCCAGCGCCTCCGGCGTCTCCGCGGCAGCGGACTGGAACGCCTGCGGCAGTGCGTCGGAGAGCTCAAGCTTCGGCCACGAAAGGCCGCGCAGGTGACCGGGCAGAGAGGTTGGTAGCAGCACCGGCTGACCGTGCAGCGTGTATGCGGTCAGCAGCTCCTCGCTGGCGGCGTTAACCATCGTCACGATCTCGTCCCCGAGAGAATTCCATGCAGGCCAGTCGCCGCTGCCGGCCCACGCGGCGGGCTTCTCCGGCTGGGCCGGGTCCCAGACATAGATGCCATCGTAGTCGGTGCCCTGGAAGGTGGAAGACCATGCCAGGCGGCTGCCGTCGGGGCTCCATGCGGGATGGCTGTCGGAGGCCTGGGGGCTGTTGCTGACGTTCGTGAAGCGGTTATCGGTCTTGTTCAGGTCTGCGACCCAGATATCGGCGCTGCCGTCCAGGTCGGACACGAAGGCGATCTCGCGGCCATTCGGAGCCCAGGCCGGGGAATGCTCAGAACCCGAGTCATCGGTCAGGAGGATCGGCTCGCTGCCCGGGTCATTCAACGACAGGATGACGATATCCAGGCTGCCATCGTGATACGTCTCATAGGCGATCCATGCCAGGTCGGGCGACCATGTCGGAGAGGAGTCATATTCGGGCGTGTTCGTGAGCTGCGCGACCTGTCCGGTCGCCATGTCGAGCGTGTAGAGGTCCCAGTGACCGCTCCGGTTGGATGCGAAGGCGACCGTCTTGCCATCGGGGCTGAGGGCGGGGGTAATGTCGCTCCACTGACCGGAGGTGATCCGTGTGAAAGCTGATGTGGACGGAGCGAACAGGAACAAGTGCGCGTACCCGTTCTCCTCCACCGATAGGATCATCTCGTCCTTCGGCGTGCTGGCGGGGACGGTCGCTTCAGCCGTGTCAGAAGGCTGGACGGGGACGGTTGGCGTAGGCGGAATGGGGGATGGGCTGGTGAACTGCTCGCAGCCGAGCAGCGCGGCGGAGAAGAACGCGGTCAGCCCCAGTATGGAAAGTGCCACCCGGAAGCGGGTCTGGATCGACATGCTCATTCCGCCGACGCGACCTGGAAGGTGCGCGTGACCGGCACGGCGTGCGGTCCATCGGGATAGAAGAGCCGGGCTTCGATGGTGAACGGGCTGCGGGTCGCGCCGCGCAGGTGCATGGTGAGCTCCAGCTTCCAGCCCATCGGCTCGACGATGCTGGCGGTGGCGACTTCATTCCCCTCGGCATCCTTCAACAGGATTTCGATATAAGGTCTGCTCTGGAACGGCGTGATCTCCAGATTCACGCGGACGCGCTGCCCGTCGGGATACGGCTCGGCGGTCAGCGATGTGATGTGCGTCTCTTCCGGCGTCATGCGTTGCAGGTCGTCTTCCGGAAAGAAGAAATCCATGGAGTGATTATAACCACGGGGTGAATCGCTGCCGTTGTTGCAAAACGGTCATTTTGATTGCAGTTTTGTGAGGCGGATGAAGGGGAAACGGGACGCGGACAAGCGCGTAGAACGCGGAAGGAGAGATCGGCGTGCAGAGGAGGGGAGTGCAAGCGGTTTGCGGTGGTCAATATGCCGGCCTTCGGCCGGAGTCTGCATGTCACGAAGACTGACGGCGAGCAGCCCTACCCCAACCCTCCCTTCGCCTCCTTCGCTTCGCTGCGGAGATGCTCCGCGGGGAATGCTGCGTATTCCCCAACTGCCTTTGACCGAGTTGGCTCGCAGGTCGTGGCTCTGCGGCACAATGTTGGACAGGCAATCTGGCCCGAAGCGTTTGGGGAGGGTGCGCCCAGGCGGCTAGTGCGCACGCGAACGCCCCGCCGGTATGAACCAACGGGGCGCTGTTTAGCTGACAACCGTCAACTGACCACTAGCCCTAGCCGTGCTTCTTTTGAAACTCCTGCATGAAGTCGGTGAGAGCTGTGGCTGCATCCACGCCGAGAGCATTGTAGAGCGAGGCGCGCATGCCGCCGACCGAGCGATGGCCCTTCAGACCGATCAGGTCTGCCTTCTTGGACTCGGTGGCGAAGGTCGCTTCGAGGTCTTCGGCGGGGAGGCGGAACGGAATGTTCATCATCGAGCGCGCGGCGGGCATGGCATGGCCGCGATAGAAGCCGCCACTGGAGTCGATGGTCTTATAGACCAAATCGGACTTGGCGCGGTTCCGTTTCTCCATGGCTGGCAGGCCGCCCTGCTTCTTGATCCACTGGAACACCAGCCCGGAAATATAAATGGCATAGCACGGCGGGGTGTTGTGGAGGGAGCCGCTGGCTGCCAGCGCCTTGTAGTCGAGCAGGGCGGGCAGGTTGGCGGGCACTTTCTCCAGGATGTCGTCGCGGGCGATGACGATGACCAGACCGGAAGGCCCGGCGTTCTTCTGCGCGCCCGCATAGATGAGCGCATACTTGGAGACGTCGATGGGGTGGCTGATGAAGTCGGAGGAGGCATCGCAGACCAGCGGGATGCCATCGGGCGCGACCGGCTCCTTCATGAACTCCACGCCGTGAATGGTCTCATTGGAAGTGAAGTGCAGGTAGGCCGCCTTCGGGTCGAGATCGAGGCTGGCGGGCAGGTCCTTGAAGCCGCCGGCTTCCGTGTTGGCAGCGGCATGCGTCGTGCCCAGCTTGCCGGCTTCCTTGAAGGCCGTCTTGCTCCACGTGCCGGTGACGACATAATCGGCGGATGCGCCGGCAGGGCGCAGGTTCATGGGCAGCATGGCGAACTGGAGCGATGCGCCGCCCTGCAGGAACATGACCTTGTAGTTGGCCGGGATGCCGAGCAGCTCACGCAGATCGGCTTCGGCGGTCTGGATGATGCTCTCGAATTCCTTGGAGCGGTGGCTGATCTCCATCACCGACATGCCGGTTCCCTTGTAGTCGAGCATTTCCGCCTGTGCTTGTTCCAGCACTTCGGTGGGCAGGGCAGCGGGGCCGGGATTGAAGTTGTACACACGCTTTGGGGAAGTGGACATTGGCTATGCCTCCTGGTGGGACAGAACGGAACAGAATCGTGGAAGCGGAACTGGCGCTCCGCACTTGTTCGGGATTGTACAATTATAGCGGCTTGTCAGACAAACATTCAAGTACTTTTGGACTTAGAACGCAATACTCTTTGTCACCTTTTTTAGGAACGAATTTCATCTTTATCGTCTTTGATGCGGGTTTTCCGCGGTCTGCTTCTCACGGGCGCCTGCCAATCTATGAGGGGATCTATTCCTGCCAGGCCTCGTACACGGCTCGGATGTTCGTCGTGGGATTGCCCTTGCCCCATTCACACTGCGCGATCACTCCGCCCGTGCCGTCGTCCAGCAACTGGCGCACCCGTTTGACAGAATCCTTCACATGCGCAGGCGTCCCGAAAGGAAGTATATGCTGCCGGTCCATTTCGCCCCAGAAGGTAACCCTCCCCTTATACTGCGCCAGTTCATTCAGATCCATCACAAAGAGCTGTGAATTGATGGCGTCCATTCCAACCTCGATCAGGTCACCGAATATCGCCAACGTGTTGCCATCGGAATGGAAGAAGGCCCGCTTGTGCGCGGCGTGGATGAGGTTGCAATAATCCCGATACAAGGGTTTGAACAGCTCACGCCACGTGTTTGGGTTTATCAGAAGGTGCTGATTGGAACCCCAATCATCCATGAAGAAGATGCCGTCCACGTTCGACTGGCACCAGCCGCGAATATCCTCCAGGTAGAACTCATGGACCATCTCGAGCAGGTGGCGCATCTCCACTGTTCCATAACCGATGTCGAAGTATAGACTCTGCGTACCGCGCAGGAACTGCATGCGTTCGAATGGGCGCGCGGTTACGTCCGACAGCATGAATTGGTCCGTTTGTTCGCAGGTCAGGTTGACGTAGCCAAAATCGCGCGTACGAAGCACATGCCAGGGAGGCTGGAAATGTTGCAGGGTCGACCAGTCGGCGAGGGCCGGCTGCCGAACCTCACCGATCACGCCCGGCTCGCCCACACCCCAAATGCTGCCCCAATCGTCGGTGTACTGACCTGCCTGGCCCGACATGCGGCGGACGTCCAACAGCCAATCCGGGGTCAGCCGGGCGGTCCCGATATCCATCGGGAAGTCATCCAGCAGACTCTGCAGCTCGTCCGCGCAGAAGAGGTTGACATAAGGAAGTGTCCACAGATCACGCGGCGCCCTGTCCGGCTTCTGAAAATCGAGCGCAGCGTTCACTCGTTCCCGGCCTGTCTTCATGCGGCTTCCTCCCTCTCAAAAGACCTCAAGCCAGTTGTTCGGCCTCGTTCTTACTTGTGAGACGAATGGATCATGCCAGGATGACCTGGATACCGGCCTTGGACAACTCCAACCGCAGGCTCGGCGGCAGCGCATCGTCGGTT
>DATKAF010000320.1:0-5454 GCA_035498395.1 Anaerolineales bacterium | reverse complement strand
TGTGGCGCGATATTGCCCACAAATGTGCTGTTCTCAACCAGGACGCCGCCCGTGGCGTTGCTGTGGATCGCTCCTCCGACAGAACCGCTTGGACCGGTTGTCTCGGTCGCAGAGTTGTTGGTGAATGTGCTCCGCAGGACTGTACTCGCACCGCCGTTGGGGTACAGTGCGCCGCCCCCGAAGCCGCCATAGTTGCTGTCAAATATGCTGTCAGTGATCGAGAAGGACGCACCGCCGCCCGCAGTGGCAACCGCGCCGCCGCCATAGTTCACCGAATTGCCTGTGAAGACGCTCTGGGTGATCGTGGCGGATGCTCCGGCGTCGATGTAGACACCTCCGCCTTGGCCGTCTGGCAGCGTGGAGTTCGATTGGTTGCTGTTGAATCCGACCCTGCTGATGGCTGCCTGAGAGGCCACCAAGATGCCGCCTCCAGGGTTTGCTGTTCCATGCTGGATCGTCAGATCACTGATCGTGAGAGTGCCTGAAATGACCTGGAAGGCACGGTCAATGCTGTTCGCGTCGATGACGGTTCCATTCATTCCGGCACCGGTGATAATCACGGACTCCGTAATGTCGAGGTCGCCAGCTGCTGCGGCGTCCTCGCCTGAGGCTCCGACGCTGAGCGTGTAGGTTCCGGCTGGAACGCTTATCGTATCGGTTCCTGCGGAGGCGTTGGCCTCCTGCACCGCCGCACGCAGCGTGCATTCCACGGCGGCCGTATGACAGACACCGTCTCCAGGGTTGTCATCCAGCGCATCACTTGTGCTATTGACAACAAAAGTGGCCGCTGCGGCCACAGAGGTTACACCAACTTGACAGAACAGAACACTAAGAATCGAAAAAGCATACAACGCACGCCCGATGTTCTTCTTCATCTCTTCTCCCGACCGAGTGCCTCTCTAAGGCGGTACAGCTACGAAAGTGGTCGCCTTACCCTGGGCGATCTCAGGCTCGGGCAGGATTGTACAGTAACCATGAGATTAAAGCAACATTATTTATCTTCTTTGTACGGAATATTACAACGAGCGCAGCTGCGCTTATAAGGCGCTTTGGCTCCGCGATGGACTCTTCAGGTATCAAAGGGTACCGGTTGGTACCGCTAGCGCTTGCATCGTGCCGACATCACTAGCCGATACCGGCCATGTAGGCCAGCGCGACGGTCCCCGGCCCGACGTGCGAACCGATTACCGGGCTAAGCGGGCGCGTGAAAGCCTCGACCGGCTGCATTCGTGCTGCTGCCGTCTGGAGAAGCTCCTCTGCTTCCACTTCTGCATTCGCGTGCGAAGTGGCAATGTGAACCGGTGCGCGATCCCCGACTCTTTCGATCACGATCTCGAGCATACGGTTCAGTGCCGCGCTTTTCCTCCGCACCTTCTCCAACGCGATGATCCGCCCATCTGACATCCCAAGCAGCGGCTTGATGCTCAATGCCGTGCCTAGAAATGCTTGTGCGTCTCCAATGCGGCCGCCTCGTCTCATGAACTCGAGCGTCTCCACGACGAACAGCACTCCGCTTTGATCTCGTGCACGCTCGGCAATCGCCTTGCAGCCTTGCAGTCCCTCTCCGGCGCAGGCAGCCTTGGCCGCCGCAAGCAATGGCAGCGCCATCGCGACGGTCGTGAGTTCCGAGTCCACCAGGGCGATCATCTCTTGAGCTCCTTGCATCATCTTGCGCGCTTGCACAGCCGATTCGAATGTTCCGGAAAGCTTCGACGAAACGAACATCCCAAGCACATCATGCCCCTGCTCCAGCAGCGCGGAAAAGGCCTCCTGGATTGCCGGAGCTGTGACCTGGGATGTCGTCGGTAGCGCCTTGCTCTGGGACAGGCGTTCGTAAAATTTGGCCGGCTGCATGTCGACACCGTCGCGGTAACTCTTGCCTTCCCAGATGATGGACAAGGGGAGCACGGTGATGTTGTTCAACGCGACCTGCTCCGCCGATAGATAAGCCGTGCTATCTGTTACGATGGCTACCTTCTGCATGCCTTCTCCTGAGAAGTCGATTCTGGAACAATGTCCGACCTTCTATGGCGGGACCTATGTGAGGCTGAAAGGGCTCAGCCGTGTTCATAGCAAAAGGCGGCGCCCATTGCGAAGAATTGCTGCAAGAGGCGCCGCCTGTCCATACTCGAATTCAGGCCGTAACCGGTTTCTCCCGGGGTCTGAACCAGTATCGCCATTCCCGGTTTTCCCAGACCACCAGGATTGGGGAGGCGTTGAAGATGGAGGAGTACGTGCCGCTGAAGATACCGACCAGCAGGATGATCACGAAGTGCCGGATCGTGTCCCCGCCGAACAGCGCGAGGGCGAACAGCGTAAACATCACGGTGAGCTGCGTGTTGATCGAGCGGGCCAGTGTCTGCACGATGGAATGGTTCACCATCTTCTCGTATTCGAGCCGCCGGTAGATGTTCGAGTTCTCGCGGATACGGTCGAACACCACGATCGTGTCGTGTACCGAGAAGCCGATCACAGTCAGCAGGGCAGTGAGGAACAGCGCATCCGCTTCCCAATGCAGAAAGTAACCCAGCATCGCCTCAACACCCAGTACCACAAATACATCGTGGAACATGGCGATGATCGCCGCCGTTCCATATCGGAACGAGTGCTCCACGCCGCGGAACGCGAACCAGATGTAGAACAGGATCGCCGCTGCCGCCATCAGGATGGCTATGCCCGCCGCCTGCGTAACCTCCTGCCCGATGGATGGCGAAACAGATGTGAAGTTGAGCACGGTGACCGGAGAGCCAGACTTGGCCTGCATCGCCGCGACGACCTTCGCCTTTGTCGGGTCATCCATTTGCTTGGACCGGATAGAATAAGCGGTATCGCCGAGCGGCTGGACCACAGGGTCTGAGATCGACTGGGTCGGTGTGGAGAGCTGTGAATAAATCGCCGCGATATCGCTGGGAGCCGGGCGGTTCCCTGCAAACTGAACCTCCAGCAGCGCGCCGCCCTTGAAGTCGATTCCGAGCGACAGGGGGCCTTCCTGTGTGTCAACCCAGTGCATCACCATGAAGATGATGCCTGGGATAATCACGATCAGCGAGATCAGGAAGTACCAGTACCGATTCTTGATGATGTTCATATCGTGCTCCTAAAGCCCGAACCAGCCGGGGTGCTCGCTGATTTTCAGGCTATCAAGGACAACGTGAAGGAACGTCCGGCTGACGATGATCGCCGTGACCCGCGAGATCAGCACGCCCAGGAACAGGGTCACCGAGAAGCCCCGCACCATGCTGGCACCGTAGGTGCTGCCGAAGACGAACAGGATCACGCACGTGATCATCGTGGAGATGTTGGAATCCCGGATGGAAGGCCACGCGCGGCTCCAGCCCAGGTCGATGGCTTGCTGCAGCGGCCGCCCCGCGCGCAGTTCCTCCTTAAGCCGCTCAAAGATCAGGACATTCGCGTCGACCGCCATGCCGATGCTTAAGATGAAACCGGCGAGGCCGGGCAGCGTCACTGTGATCGGTATCATCTTGTAGAACATGAGCGTGATGATCGTGTAGATCACCAGCGCCAGGTCCGCCACCAGGCCGGGCAGGCGATAATACAGCGCCATGAACAGCACGACAACGGCCAGCCCGATCAGCCCTGCGATCATGCTCTTGCGGATCGATTCCGCGCCCAGGGTTGGGCCGACTGTCTGGCTCTCAACCACTTTGACCGGAACCGGGAGCGAGCCATAGCGGAGAGATACTGCGAGCGCGTTCGCCGAGTCGGCAGTGAAGCCGCCCTGGATCACCCCTTGACCGTCTGTGATGGCATTCTTGATGACGGGAGCCGAGAGCACTTTGCCGTCGAGCACGATTGCCAGATATTGATTGACGTGGGAGGAGGTGTAGTCCGCAAACTGCTTCGCGCCGGTCGGTTTGAGGGTGAAAGCGATCTCGTAGGTGCCTGCATTTCCGATCTGAACAGCAACGGTGTCAAGCTCCTTACCGGTCATAACCGTGTGGTACACCGTCGGCTCTGCTGTGGAAGTCGGCTGGGCCGTGCCGCTCGGCGATGCCGTGCCTGACGCTTCCGGTGTTGCCGTCGAGGCTGCGGCAGTCGGGGCAGCCGTCGTAGGCGCGGATCCGGAGGCCTTGGCGATATCCGTTTTCACGACCGTTCCGTCGGGGAGGGGACTGGTGCCCATGTCCACGAATTCGAGGAGGGCCGTCTGTTGCAGCGCAGCCACGACCTCTTCCGGGTTCGTTACGCCGGGGAATTCCGCCACGATGCGGCACTGGCCGGCGATCTGCATGACGATCTCGCCCACGCCGAGTGCGTTGGCGCGGCTCTCCAGGATCTGGCGAGTGACTGAAAGATCCTGTTGCTTCACCGACGTGCAGACGGGCACGTCAGCCTGGAGCAGCGTCTGCAGCCCGCCCAGGGTATCCAGACCCCGTCTGAGCTCTGTATTCTGGTCGATGATGACTTTGTCGTTGAAAGGGTTTCTGACCGTGACGCGGGGTACCAAGTCCACCCATAGGGAAAAGGCCACCAGCAGAATAATCACGACCAGCCAAGTATTCCGGCTCCGCATGATTCGCTCCATCCATTCACAAAAATACCAGCCTTTGGCTGGCGCTGCGCCATTATACTACCGAACATTTGGATTAGGGATTGATGAGAGGACCGCAAACCGCCCTGGGATACTAGGCGTCTCGCCGGAGGAAATTCAGCACGCGATCCAGTACTTCGGAGGCACTCAGCCGATCCGTCTCCACCATGAGGTCCGCGTGCTGGCGGGCGTGCTCCAGACGCCGCAGTTGCTCCTCGTAGTCCGCCGGCAACCAGTTTAACTGGCGCCGTGTCGTACAGACCGCGAACGAAGCCTCTAGGAAGATCAGGTAGTCCGGGTTAGTGATTCGCTGCCACATATAGGGCACGTAGGAGTGTTCCTGCGCAATGTGGCGACAGGCGAATCCGTTTCTCTCCAGTCCCTCGATCAGCGTCGATTTGCCCGAGCCGCACGGTCCCACTACCCCGATCAGCGGCGGCTGTCTGGCAGGCTCATCCATTATCGTGCATCAGGTTACTGAGCTGCTCCGGCCCGCCTAGGACAGCAAGGACGTCCCCCGGCTTGAGCAGCTCATTGTCCCGCGGGTGCAGGTCTGAATGATGGTCCCTTCGTATCAGTACCATACTGAGGTGATAATTGTCCTCCACGTAACCGACGGTCTTGCCCGCGAATTCGGCCTGCGGGCCGATCTCCAGTCGCGCCAGGCTTAGCTGCTGGCCCTCGACCGAGATGGGGTTGGTGATGTCAGCCCCGGCAACTGCGGCAGCGAAAACCGGCGCGGCCATGCCGGTGCCGCTCAACGCCGCGAAGCCAAATTGCTCGTGCAGCGACTCGGCGAAATCCTCGTCGAAGATGCGGATCACCACTCGGATGCCCGGATTGAGCTTTCGGGCTTTCAAGGCGATCTGCAGGTTCAGCGAATCGTTCTGAGTACAGAGCAC
>DATKAF010000319.1:0-4285 GCA_035498395.1 Anaerolineales bacterium | reverse complement strand
TCCCACGTCGGCTTCGTCTCCACCGACTTCCAGAACGAAGATTGGCTCGCCCGGCTCATCGCCAGAGGGTTCGATGCCACGCGGCCAGCTCTCTTCCTGTGGGAGGGCGTCACCATGTACCTGGAGCGCCCCGCGGTGGAGTACACCTTCCGCAAAATCGCCAGCACCGCCAAGGGCAGCGTTGTGGCCTTCGATTATTTCACTAGCGAAGTGCTGACATCGAGCAAGCCCTACTGGCGCTTTGCGCGCTACTCGACGAAGGCGGCCGGTGAGCCGCTCAAGTTCGGCATCGACAGCACCCCGCCCTCCCGCCAGCGCACCGCCGAATTCCTCCAGTCTTGCGGCCTCAGGCTCGACCAGCAGCAGACGCTCGGCAAGGACACGGACAAAGATCGCGCCTGGGGCGGCTTCGCCACCGCCGTAGTGAAGTAACGCCTCAACGATACTCGCGCGCCAGTCTCTCCGCCGCGATGCGCGCGCCGTTCAGCTCCATGCGGCCTGCCAGCTCCTGCGCACGCCTGGCAGTCTCAGGCTTCAAGCACTGACGCAATGCAACAACCAGAGCCTCCGTTGTGAGCTCATCGCGTAGCGGACCGGGAGTTCCCACCCCAAGCTCGCTTACGCGGTTCCGCCAGTAGAACTGGTCGTAGTTGTGCGGGACGATCACCTGCGGCCTGCCGGCCCGCACCGCCGTGTGCGTGGTGCCTGCCCCGCCATGATGGACAACCGCCGCTACGCGGGGGAACAGCCGGGCGTGGTCCAGCTCGCCTATCGAAAGACAGTCGTTGCCCATATCGACCGGCGCGAGCCTCGCCCAGCCCTGCGATAGGATCGAGCGCAGCCCGACCGCCCTCACCGACTCGACCAGTATGCGCGGCGTCTGGTCCGATGCGCGCATGCTGCCAAAGCCCAGAAAGACCGGCGGCGAACCGGCAGCAAGGAATTGCTCCACCTCATCCGGCAGCGCGGCTCCCTCCGCGAGCATCCACGCGCCGGTCTGCGTCACATCCAGGCCGGCCGCGGGGAAGACCGGCCCCAGCGCCGGGTCGGCCGCCAGCCACGGGCGCTCCGTGAACATGTAGTCGCGCACGCTCGCCACCGGCCCCATGCCGAGCTTGCCTCTCTCCTCGTTAAACATCTCTCCGAACCGCGCGTTGAACTCCACCTCGTTCTTCTTCCACAGCTCAGTGTTCTTCGCCTCGGTCAGCGAATGCGAGTAATAGCCGCCCGTCTTAGGAGGTGGGTACTTGGGCGATGGCAGCACCGCCGGGCAGTATGCCGCAAAGACGTAGGGGATTCTCTGCGACTCCGCGATGGACCGCAGGGCAATCTGTAACGCCCCCGCGCCAAGCAGCACATCGCAGCCGCGCGCCGCCTCGGAGATCACCCGGAACTGGTCCCGCACCGACTGATCGACCATGCGCTGCGCCGCCTGCGGGTCCGCAGGCATGACAGACCTCCCCGCGATGGCCTCCGGTACGGTCCCGCCGGTCATCTTCTTCAGGTCCGGCCCGATGGGGACGCACTCCAGCCCATACGACTCGACCCACTCGCGGAAATTGGGAGCCACGCACAGCCGGGCGCGGTGGCCCAGCGCATGCAGCTCCACGCCGAGCGCAACGAGCGGCTGCACATCGCCGCGCGAGCCAATGGACGAAAGTAGTATTTGCATGCAACCTCCAAGACGGGGGGAATATTGGTGGTGCGTCAGCAGGGCGTGCAGTCCGCCGATTATACATCCGGCATTGCAGCAGAAACGGTGTATAATCCGCCTCCCGAGCCACAACCACACAACGGAGGGCAAAAAGACAAAGTACGATGCCGCGGAGTATGACGAGGAGTTCTTCGATCGGCTCGACGCAATGGGGAATGACGACTTCATGGCGTATATGGAAGCGCTCAGCAAAGAGGAGCGAAAGGCGGTGATGGCAGCCATCTACAGGGCACTCAGCCAGCGGGCCGTCAGGGAGCACATCGAGTATCTTCAAATGGGTCTCAGGTTCTAATCGGGCACTACCTGACAAAACCCCTTCCAAATCGGAAGGGGTTTGTAATTGCAGTATGGCAGCGATTGCGCGATAATGGAATGGAGCCGGATTGGGAGGCCCGCCGGCTCGCGGGGAATTTTACCGGTTGCGGATCACCCTTACCCCCATAATCGTATACTGCCTGCGGGTCACGGTGTCGCTTCGACCGTCAGGCCGAACGAGTGGCTGGAGAACGCCGGCCCTCCGCCCTGCGACGACTGCTGGTACAGCAGCGTCAGCGGCGCGGTTCCCGGCCCGACTACTCGGAACGTCACCGTCACAACCCCGCCCGCCGAGTTGGGGCTGGTGTCCGGCGTATAGACCGCCTCCCCGATCTGCTCGAGAATGCTCGTATCGAGCTTGACCGGCTGCCAGGTGAAGCCTTCTTTTGGAATGGTCGGAATCTTGACGTCGAACGTATCGCCCACCTTTAGCTTGATCGTGCCGCCCTCCCGGTCCGGACCGATGACTGCCGCGTTCGCTGCCCCGTTCACCGCTGCACCTCCGGCCGTTGGGCTCATCTCCGGCGTTGGCGCGTTCGCCATCGCTGCCGGAGCCGCGCTGCTGCACCCTGCCAGGAGCAGGCATGCCGCCGCGAACAATGCCACTACCAGATCCATTCTCTTCATGACACATCCTCCCCGTGAACTGCCCGGAACCCCTGAGCCATTCTACTACGAGTCGATCTCACCGAAGGTGAGACGCCTGCACGTGCGGAAAGTTCCCTGTCTCAGACACACTCAACGACGTACCAACGACGCGCGCTGGCCGAAATCGGCAGCACGCCGCGTCGCCGCCGAAAGACTCGAATCAAGGGAAGGAGCCAATAAAGGATATCGAATCGGTTTTGTAGAGTTTGGTCCTTTGCGACAGGCAGTCTCGCTCCCGGGGGGAAGCGGCAAGCCTGGTTGACTCACAAATGGGAGGGTAATATGAACATGAGCGGAAAACGCGCTCGCACGACCTTGCTCGTCATGATGTCGAGCGTTCTGATCCTAATTCTTTCGATACAGGCCGCAGCCCCTGCGACCACCGTCTACGCCGACGACGGCAAACCGCCGGCGTCCAATCCGTATTTCAAGGTCGAGCCTGTCACCGCGGCAGGCGGGAAGCACTTCAGCAAGATGACCATCAGCGGCCCGCCGCAGCCGCCTCCCGGCTATGAAGCCGAGCGGGCTGCTATTGTCCCGTACTCGGTGGCAACAGAACACTCGCTAAACGTACCGGCTTACACGTGGGTGTACGGCTGCTCGGCCGTCTCGGCCGCCATGGTCGCCGGGTACTATGATAATTACGGCTATGGCAATATGTATGCGGGCCCGACGAACGGCGGCATCATGCCCTACACGGATTCGTCCTGGCCCACCTGGTCTGACTCGGAGCCGCATACCTACCCGAACAACCCGCTGATCGCATCCCACAACGGTGTGGACGGGCGCGCCACCAAAGGCTCGATCGACGATTACTGGGTGAAATACGGCAGCACCGCGAATGACCCGTACATCACGGGCAGTTGGACACAGCACACGTGGGGCACCGCGGTCGGCGACTACATGAAGACCAGCCAGTCCTCGCACGGCAACACCGATGGCTCAACCAGCTTCTATGCCGATCTCTCCAGTCCTGACAAGCTGCAATGCTCCGACATGGTGGGCTACGGCTTCGCCCAGGATGACGGCACCTACGGCCGCAAGCTATTCTATGAAGCGCGCGGCTACACGGTCACGGACTGCTTCAGCCAGGCGACCGATAATCAAGTCTCCGGCGGGTTCTCGCTCGCCGACTACAAAGCCCAGATCGATGCAGGCCACCCGGTCTTCCTGAACCTGGCCGGGCATTCCATCGTGGGCGTCGGGTACGACACGGCATCCAATACGATCTACATCCACGACACGTGGGATACTGACGAGCACAGCATGACCTGGGGCGGCAGCTACAGCAGCATGGAGCTCCAGACCGTCAGCATCGTGAACCTTTCAGCGGTTACGCCCACGCCCTTGACCCCGTCGGGCATGACGCTGGATACGACGCCCACCTACACATGGACACAGGTTCCAGGGGCTACCCAGTATCAGTATGAGACAGTCAGCGGCGGGACGAGCGTTTACACGAAGCTGGTCGATGCGAGCGCCTGTGCGGGCGGCACCTGCACAGATACCCCGACCGATGTGCTGACTGCTGACAGCGACTATGTGTGGCATGTTCAGGCAAGCGTCGCGGGCGCATGGGGCGCGTACAGCGCCGATAAGAGCTTTACC
>DATKAF010000318.1:0-13348 GCA_035498395.1 Anaerolineales bacterium | reverse complement strand
CAGAAGACGCATCCCCTTGGTTGGCCTCAGGAGTGGAACCCATGGCAGCCGGTGCGGACGATTCCTGGGCATCTGCTGTCTCGCCGGGGCTTGCAGTTTGCTTGAACCAATCCAGAAGGCCGTTGTCCTGAGCTGCAGGTTGCTCGCCAGCCGGAGGAGTACCGGTTTCAGACTCCGGCGTCGCCGCCGGTTTCTCCGTACGGCCCAGCTCCACCCACTTGGCCTGGTTCACTTCGGTCGCGGGTTTCTTTTTCTTGCTAGTCGCGCCGGTGATGCTCGCCAGCCAATCAGGTATCTCGTCGTCTTCATCCCCCTGTTGAGACGCTAGCCCCGCCAGGAGGTCAGGCGGCGAGCCTGCACCGGCAGAAACTGGTTCCGACTCGATGTCCTCTGCGCCGCCCAGTTTTGAGTCCCGCGCCTTCTGCCGCGCATCACGCAGCCATTGAGGAAGGAGAGGCTCCAGTTCAGAGGTTGCCTTTTTCGTCGGCGGCTCGCCCGGCAGGATGGGCTCGCTCTCCTCTTTGAGCGGGCCGGGCAGGCTGTGAAGGCGCGATTGGCAGTTCCGGCAGAACTCCATGTCCGCTGGATTGATCTCACCGCACACTGGGCAAATGATCGTCTCGGCCATTATCCGCGCCCGTATGGCTGATCTGCGCCGATCAGCACGCGCAGGCCCGTAAGAAGCGTACCCAGCGCAACGCCGAGCAGTATGCCGCGGGCCCCCCCGAAAGCCAGCACGTGCTGAAGCCACGGCCGTAGGAAGTTGTTCAGCGCCCCGATCTCCCCGGACGGCAGAGTGGCAGACGCGATCATCATCACCAGCGCCGTGGCGAGGAACACAATGCTCATGGCATTGGCTCGCCTCCGCAGCAGGCGAATGCTGGCATACACCAGCGTCACGGCCAGCAGCGCCATCAGTGTCGCCTCTACCGGGACGATCACCCCATTCACGATCAGACGCATCCACGGATGTGCCGGGCCTAGGACGAGGCCGAAGACGAACGCGCCAAACAGGCAGATCAAGAGGATCACACTGTACGCGCGGCCCTTTTCTCGCTGAGCGATTTTGCTTCCATGCACGAGGACGAGGTTAAAGACGCCGACAATGGTTGCAGTACCGACCAGGATAATGGCCCAGTCCAGGATGATGTTCTGGATGGGGGCCAGCACCGGGATGAAATATCCGATCAGGACGACGAGGCCCGCTACGATCGCCAGGACCAGCGCGACGATTCGCATTAGAACAACCCCAGCAGCTTGGCGCCGGAACCCAGCAGCAGCGCCCCAATGATGACCCACCGCAGCACATCTTGCACGCTGATGCTCGCGATCTGTTCCGGTGTCCCGCTGATGTAGGCGCTCGCCGCGAACAGCTCTTCCCCGATCAGCGTCTCGGGTGCGGATGCGAACCAGACGGTCTGCCCCGCGAGATCATCGCTCGACCCGACCGCAAATGCATTCGCCCGCTCGGCGGCGTCTGCCAGCAGCGCCGACTCCACGCCGAAGTGCCCCATGAACACAGCGGCGGAAACGTCTTCGTCGCCCAGCATCGGTATGGTACCGGCAGCCGCGGAGAACGGCGTGAGGCCCGCCAGTCGGCCGTTCGTCGGTTGATAGTACTCACCCGCGCCGGCCCCCTGGTAACCGGCTTCCAGCGTATCCTGCGCCAGCAACGCCAGCGGCGCTTCGCCGGCCACGGCCACCGGCGGCCGGTCGCTCAATGACGTGCGCTCCGTGAGCCGCCGCAGCATGCCGAGGCCGGCCAGGGGCGCGCCCGCGCTCCGGGTGAGTAGGCTCGTATTGCCAAGACCGATCAGGAGCCGCGTGCCATCCTCGACGCTGAGGCCAATGGCACGGTACAACCGGCTTAATGCCGGGATGGTACGGAACCGGGGGGAAGCTTTGCGCTGAAGCCGCATCAGCACCAGCAGCAAGACAGCGGCGATGACAACCACCAGCAGGTCGGGAAGGATCATTGAAGTGTTTCCCCCTTCAACAGGTCCGCGAATGCCTTTGTCTCATCGTCAGACTCCAGCATCTGCCCCATGGACCGCGCCGTGCCGCCCAGGAAAGGCTGCCCCCAGTACAAGAGCTGGGCAGTTAAGAGCGCCAGCGGTTTGCCTGCGTCCAGCAACCACGTTGCGAATCCGTCAGCTTGATACCGGCGCAGGGTTTCAGCCCACCGAATCCAATCCTCGCGCGGCGATGGCATAAGAAAAGTATAGCATATTTTGATTCGCGGCCACTATGGAAGAAATGACCAGAATTGCAGGAGTGTTGCAGTATGCGCATCTTTCGCCATATCTCTGGGCTCGTTGGGATGGATGGGGCGGCATAGTATAATCTCGTCGAGTTCGACCGCGGAGGCATGCATGGAAGAGAAGAAGATCCGGGTGCTGGTTGCCAAACCTGGCCTCGATGGGCATGATCGCGGTGCCAAGGTGGTGGCGCGTGCCCTGCGCGATGCGGGTATGGAGGTGATATATACCGGCTTGCGCCAGACCCCCGAGATGATCGCTGAGGCCGCATTGCAGGAGGATGTGGACGTGGTTGGGCTCTCGATCTTGTCCGGGGCTCATCTGGCCCTTGCCCCTCGTATCATGGAGCTGCTCAAAGCGAACGGACAGAACCGGGTCAAGGTCTTCATTGGCGGCATCGTGCCCGACGAAGACATCCCGCGTCTGAAGGAGATTGGTGTTACCGGCGTGTACGGCCCCGGCGCCTCGACGGAGACGATTGTCCGCGAAATCCGTGAGGCCGTTCAGCAGGGCGAACTTTGAGTGTCCGGATACTGATCGGGGTCGTTATATATGTAGGGGGCTCATCGCAAAGCGGCGCGGAACACGATTATCACGGACCGCACCGCGCAGCGTCATCACCCCACGCGCTGGCAGCAGCGCATCAAGCCGTCCGGCTGCCGGCGAAGCTGCAACTTTCCATAAACCCTGCCTTTGCTCGGGGCGCTTGACTCCTATGGATCTCATACACTCGATGCTTGCCGGCGATCGGCTTGCTCTGGCAAGGCTTCTCACGGAAGCGGAAAACCTTACTCCCGCTGGGCGCCAGGCTCTCGACGCTCTCTTCCCGCATAGCGGTAATGCCTATCTCATCGGCGTAACGGGCGCACCGGGCACTGGAAAATCGACGCTCGTGAACCGGCTTGCGCTCCACTTTCGCGGTGAGCAAAAACGCGTTGCCATCGTGGCTGTTGATCCATCCAGTCCGTTCACCGGGGGTGCCGTGCTCGGCGACCGTGTACGGATGAAGGATCTCAGTGGAGACCCGGGAGTTTTTATACGCTCCATGGCTTCTCGAGGCTCCCTCGGCGGTTTGGCGCGATCCACCGCCGCGGCGGTGCAGCTGTTCGATGCCGCAGGATATGAGCGGATTCTGATCGAGACGGTCGGCGCCGGACAGGGCGAAGTGGACATCGCCCGCCTCGCTCATACGACGCTGGTTGTCGAAGCGCCCGGCCTCGGAGACGACATTCAAGCCATCAAGGCCGGCATCCTGGAGATTGCCGACATCCTGGTCATCAACAAGGCGGATCGGCCCGGGGTCGAGAATACGGAGAAGGCTCTCAAATCCATGCTCGACCTGGCCCACCCGACCCGGCGGGTTTATCTGCACCACGGCAGGGCACTCTCCGCTGAGCCGCCTGCGGCAGAAGATACGAGCGCCTGGGTTCCGCCCATCCAGAAGACCGTTTCCACGGAGGGTAAGGGCATCCCCGAGCTGGCAGAGCAAATAGCATCGCACGCTGCCTATCTGCGCGCCACCGGCGGATGGGCCGCGCGCGATCAGGCTCGCCTCGCCTCCGAGACCGAGATAATCTTGCAGCGAACCCTGATGGATCAGTTCCGCGCCGGGGAGGCCGGGACGCGCTACAATGAGGTCTTGCAGGAGGTGTTTCGCCGGAGCCTGTCGCCGTGGGAGGCTGTTGCCAGGCTGACGGGCCAGGAGCCTCATACACCCGGCCGCGCTGAATCGCAGCCCGGGAGGCCCCAATGATCTGCGGGAGCCGCGTGTGCTTGCGCGCCGTCGGCGATCCCGGTTTCTTCAACATAAGGTTTCTACGTTCGGCATGGAACGCGGTCTCGGAGGGCAAATGACTCATTATGCTCATCAGCATGAAATGAAAGTGTACGGGGAGATCAAGCTCTTTGCAGGCAGCGGCTCGCCCGAGCTCGCCGCCCGGATATCCGATTACCTGGGCTCCCCTCTCTGCGAGCGCGAGCTCATGGAATTCCCCAATGAGAACATCTTCATCAAGCTGACACACAGCGTTCGCGGGCAGGATGTCTACGTGATTCAACAGACAGCCTGGCCCGTGCACCACAACCTCATGGAGTTGTTAATCACGCTGCAGACCCTGCGCCTGGATTCAGCGGCGCGCATCACTGCTGTGGTTCCCTACTTGTGTTATGGCCGTTCCGACAAGAAGGATCAGCCCCGTGTGCCCATCACGGCCCGTTTGGTGGCCGACATGATCGAGGTGGCGGGCGCCGATCGGTATATGACCCTCGACCCGCATGCCGGGCAGATCCAGGGTTTCTTCTCCATCCCCGGCGATGTGCTGACCACGTCGCACATGCTCATCGAACACGTCAAGCAGCACCTGATGGCAAGCCTTCACGATCCGGTGGTGGTGGCCGCCGATCTCGGCTTCGCCAAGAAAGGCCGCAACTTCGCCGCCGATATCGACACGCCGATTGCCTTTGTCGAAAAGCGGCGGTCCTCCAACGATGCCAATGCTCAGGCGCTCAGCATCATCGGCGATGTCAGGAATCGTGACGTCATCATCGTGGATGATGAAGTGGATACAGGCGGCTCCATCTCGCAGGCTGTGCACCTCGTCAAGCGCGAGGGCGCCCGCGATGTCTATCTGATCTTTGTGCATCCCATCCTCTCCGGCAGCGCGGCGCAGAGACTCGTGGAACTGCCGATCAAGCACATCATCACGACCGACACCGTTCCGCTCGCAGAGAACAAGATGAAGTACCTGGACGGCAAGATCACCATCCTGACCGTCGCAGGCTTGCTGGGCGAGGTCATCAAGCGCGCCCACGAAGGCCGCAGCGTCGGAGAAATGTTCAACGAATAGCGGAAGAACGCTTGGCGGTTCGGATGTTTTGAGAGAAGCATGCCTGAGCTTCCCGAAGTCGAGACAATTGCCCGCGGCTTGCGGCCCGCACTCGTCGGTCTGACCATCCTGGACGCGCACGTGCGCTGGCGGCGCACCATTGCGATCCCTTCCGTGGCCCGCTTTCAGCAGCTCATCCGCGGGCAGCGCATCCGCGGCGTTGGCCGGCGTGGCAAGTTCCTGCGCATCCAGCTTTCAGACTACGAGCTGCTGATCCACCTTCGCATGAGCGGCGACGTCTCGCTGAAGAAAGGGGCGGTTCGACCGGCCACCCACGACCGGCTGATCCTGACCCTCCAGCGTTCGAAGCGCGCAGGGCTGCAGAGCCTGGTGTTCAATGATACGCGCAAGTTCGGACGGGTTTGGCTGACCGACGACCCGGCGGAAGTAACGGCCCATCTGGGACCGGAGCCGCTGAGTGCTGAGTTCACGCCCGAATGGCTTTCTCAGGCCCTTCGCAAACGGCATCGCCAGCTCAAGCCGCTCCTGCTGGACCAGACCTTCCTCGCCGGCCTTGGGAACATCTATACCGATGAGGCGCTGCACCTTGCAAAGCTTCACCCCCTGGCGCTCTCGGACACTGTCACGGCGCGCAAAGCCGGCCAGCTCCATGCCGCCATCCAGACCACGCTCCGTGAGGGCATCCGCCGCAACGGCGCAAGCTTCGATTGGGTTTATAGAGGCGGAGAATTCCAGAACTTCTTTCGGGTGTATGATCGAGAGGGAAAGCCCTGCCCTGTGTGCGGCACGCCGATTCGCAGGCTGGTTGTCGGACAACGTGGGACGCATATCTGCCCGAACTGTCAGAAGGAGTGAATCATGGACTTCAGTATTCTTGCCCTCGTCGGCATCGCGCTGGCCGCCATGTTTTTCGGTTACTTCTTCGGGCTCTTCGAGGGAAGGGGTCAGGGGTACAAGAAGCGCAAGAAGGAAGAAGCGGCCGAGCCATCGCCCCGCGCAGTTGCTCCTGCCCCGGAGCCCCTTCCGCCTCCGAGTCCGCTCGTTGAGCCGCCTCCGCCAACTGCGGAACCCGCCGGGCAAAGCTTGCTCCGGCTGACACTCGGCTCTCAGCAGCAGCCCTGCCTTGAGATCGACGGCAAGCGGATCGACACCGCAAGTATGGATCCCCAGCAACGCAGAAGGCTGATCGACCTGATGGTGCTGATGCGCCCCTGGATCGAATCAGGCCCCGTTGAGAAGGCCGAGGCGCCGGCGCCCATGCCCACATCCATGCCCAAGCCGGTGGCGGTGGCATCTGCACATCGCCCCACGGTTCCGCCGTTCGAAGGGCAGCCAAGCATCTCTTCAGTTCCAGCGCGCGTCGGCACGGGCCCGCTGACGCCTCCTCCGGAGCCTGTAGCTGCACCCACAACCATGGTGGGCCAGATCGACGCCATCCTGCAAAATAATCTTGTCGGCACGCCGCTCGCTGGGCGCGGTATTCACCTCGTCGAGTCGGCTCAGGGCGGCGCGATGGTCGTCGTGGGGATGAATCGGTACGCCGGGATCGGGGACGTCCCCGATCCGGAAGTGCAGGCGGCGATCCGCGCCGCGATCACCGAGTGGGAGAACAAATACACACCAGGATGACCATCGGTCCCCGACCACACCGGCCGGGGACTTCTTTTTTGATCGGTCGGAGGTGTTTCGCAAGCTCCGCCCACAGAACTGGCATCGGCCTCTATGCTATCATTGGCTCATGGCCGAAAAGGAAAAGCAGCCTGTCGTCGTGCTCTCCTGCAAGGTATTCAAGGATCTGTTTGATCGCCTTGCCAGTGACGGCCTGATCGACCGGTTCATTTACCTGGACTATGGGCTGCACGATGCCCCCCGCAAACTGAACGAATCTGTGCAAGGAGCTCTGGACGCGCTTGAAGAACCCAGCCTCGTCGTGCTTGGTTACGGTCTGTGTGGCAACGGGCTCAACGGCATACGGTCGGGGCGGCACACGCTGCTGATCCCCCGCGCCGACGATTGCATTGCCATCTTCCTGGGCTCTTACGCCCGATACCAGAAGGAATTCAAGGCGGAGTCCGCAACCTACTACCTCACCAAGGGCTGGCTGGAATCGGGCAGCGACCCCTTGCGCGAGTATCGTAAATACGTGGATCGCTACGGCGCACAGAAGGCGGACTGGCTTATCGACAGTCTTTACCACAATTACAAGCGGCTGGTCTTCGTTGCCCACAGCCAGGAAGACCTGGATGCCTATCGGGAGAGGGCGCTGGAGGTGGCGCGCTTCTGCGAACGTTGGGGAATGCGCTATGAGGAGATGCGGGGTTCGACGGACTTCTTTGAGCAACTGCTGGACCTGGCAACCGATCCCGCTCAAGGATCAACGGATTTCATCGTGATCCCATCTGACGGCGAGCTGAAGCAGATGCAATTTCTACGGCTCTAACAGGTTCGCGCCGTCTCGTCGCAGCATCCCTCGAGGAATCGACTAGGTAGATTTGCCGCGGGTGGCGGGCTTTCGCGGCCTGGTCTTCTTCTGTCCACTCGTTGTTCGCTTGGCTCCCCTTTCATCTTGCGCGACGCGGTACCGGACGATCTTAGTGATCAGTTCCAGCGGCAGCGGCTCCTCGACCGGGAATTTCACGGAGCCCGGCGTGGTCTCATACCCGGCAAGTTCGCGGCGAAACGCATGGATGCCGCCGCCGGTCGGATAGAAGCCGATGTGGTCCTTCAGCCCCGAAAACCAGACCAGTGTAGTGCGTAGCGCAAAGGCGGGCATTCCGTAGCTGATCTTTTCGGACGCGCCGGGCGCCGCGGCCTTGATCGTGGAGCGCATCTGCTTGAGCAGCCTCTGCCGGCTCCGGGGGAAGAGCGCGATGTACTCGTCGATCGTGGTAAATCTTGCGTCTCTCGCTCGCATGGGAAATCCTCACGGATCAGGCCGGTAGTATTTGGAGGAACCCAACAGCAGCCCGACAGATGAATTATATCGGCAGAACAAGCTTAAGGCAGGAGTGCATCGACGCGGATGCATCACCCCGGTTCTGCCCGTCTGGCTCGGACAGTTTGCGCCCGGCCATCCCGTACATCGCGGCCGCTGGAAGCTGGGAATAGGAGTTAAGGCAGCCGATTCTGTGACATCGCTCGCCTGTATTCTAACCCGCGAATATATATACTGACATACGATGATTGCCGGAGTAGGCGGACCGACCGGCGCGAGGCGCAACCCGATCACTGGGGTGCCTGCCAAAAGGTGTAACATCAGAGGTTGGGGCTTCGACGATGACGCCGACACTGGAGCAACTGCTGAGCGTACCGCACGTGGACACGGGCTGCGGATTCGACCTGTCGCCTGATGGAGCGCGGCTTGCCTTTTCGTGGAACCGGAGCGGCTCGTGGGAGCTTTATGAGATCTCCTTTGCCACTGCCGGCGCTCTCGGCACGCGCGAGCAGATCGAAACGCGCCTGCTCACCAGTCCCCCCGGTGCCAAGTTTCATCCGCGCTATTCGCCCGACGGTCTGCGCCTCGCCTATGCGCTCGACCTCGACGGCAGCGAAAGCTTTCATATCGCGATCCTGGATCTCCTTACCGCCGAGCACCGGGATCTGACGCCGGACATTGCCTTCGCGCATCAGCCCAATATGAGCTGGTCGCCTGACGGTCGGCAGTTGGCGGTTCTATCGGACGCGGGCGGGCACTTCACCTTGTACCTGCTCCCAGCCAATGGCGGCGAGCCCTTGCTGATGCTGGATGTCGAGCATCCGTGCTGGGATGCTCACTGGTCGCCCGATGGCGAGTGGATCGCCGTGGAGGCCGAATGGCACAGGCAGGATCGCACCATCTTCCTTGTCAATGTGCAAGATGGAAGCAAACGCCAGCTTCAGCAGGATGAAGGCGTCCTGAACGCCATGCACCCGACCTGGTCACCGGATGGGCGCACGCTGGCATTCTGCGGGGACCCGCTCGGCTGGTACCGCCTCGGCCTGTACAATGTCGCAAAGGACACGATCCGCTGGCTGGACGGAACGGATGGGGATGAAACCGAACCGGCATGGTCTCTGGGCGGCCAACGCATCGTATGTCTGCGCACGAAAGGCGCCGATACAGCCCTTTGCATCCATGACCTGTCGAATCAGACTATCACCAGCCATCGACTCGGCCCAGGTATCTATGCGCACCCGCGCTTCTCTCACGATGGCCGCTGCTTGCTGTTCAGCTTCGAAAGCCCGCGCCAACCGCCTGACCTCTGGCACTTGGACCTGGCCCATGGAACCTTTGGCCAGCTCACCCGCTCGCTCGCGGACGATCTCGATACCGGCGACTTCGCAATTCCCGAACAGATCTGGTACCGCTCCACCGACGGAGCGATCGTCCCCGCCATGCTGTATCGCCCGCCCATACCGGGCGCCTCGGCGCTCGTGAGCATTCACGGCGGACCGAATTGGCTGGTGCAGTGTAACTGGCATCCTCTGATGAGCTACCTTTCGGCGCAGGGTTGGGCGGTGCTCGCGCCGAACTACCGCGGTTCCACCGGCTATGGCCGGGAATGGCAACAAGCGAACCACATGCGGCTGGGAGAAGTCGATACATCCGATTGTGCCGCGGCCGCCGGGTACCTCGTGCAGCAAGGGCTGGCAGACCCGGCACGTATCGTGGTCAGCGGGCGTTCGCACGGCGGCTACCTCACCATGACTTGCCTCACCGACTACCCGCACCTGTGGGCAGGCGGGTCCGCTGTGGTACCGTTCCTCAATTGGTTCACATCCCACGCCAGCTCGCGCCCCGATCTCCAGCATTGGGACATTGAGAACTTCGGGGACCCGATGCAGAACGCGGAGCTGTGGAGACGGCGTTCACCTTTTTTCTATCTCGACCAGATCACCGCCGCAGTACAGTTGATCTGCGGGGCACATGATCCGCGCTGCCCCGCAAGCGAGTCTATGGCGGCGTGCGACCGGCTCCTGGAACTCGGCAAGGACGTGGAGTTGGTCCTTTACCCCGATGAGGGACACGGCTTTCTCAAGCTGGATAATGTGATCGACCAGGAGCTCAAGAGGCTGAAGTTCTTGGAGCGGGCAGTTGGAGCGTAATCCCTCACCCCCTGGGTCTCGATCTCGGGAAAACCGCCGGGGACTGACTTGCGGCAGAAGTGCTGGTCGAGTAGGGCTGGCGCTGTTCCAGCCCGTATCGAGACCCGGAACGCGCCCCGTTGTTGCACCGGTTGAGATGGAGCAGATATGTTCAGGCTGCACGCGTTGAGCGTTGAAGAAGTGGAAGCCATTCACCAGGCCTCATTGCGCATCCTTGGGGACATCGGCTTCTTGCTGAAGGAGCCACGCGCCCGCGGGATCCTGACCGGCGCGGGTGCGCATATCAATGGCGAGCGGGTGCTACTGCCGCCAGAGCTGGTCGAGAAGTGCATCGCACACGCTGGTAAGATGGTATCCATCAAGGGGCGCGCCGGGACGTTCAAGACCCTTGGCGATGGCAACCTCTACTTCCACAATTTGGGCGGCGCTCGGGGCGTGTATGATCCCTTAACCAACACCACTCGCCCCGCAACTGTCCAGGACGTGCGGGATTCGACCCGGCTACTGGACGCGCTCGATAACTGCCATACCATCACACCCCTCTTCACACCGTGCGACGTGCCCGGCGGTATCATGTCGCTCGCCATGTATCGTCACGCGCTGCCGTTCACCATGAAGCCGCTGCAAGGGCCGGGTGTGCAGCACGCCAGAGAAGTGGATTTTGCTGTCAGAATGGCGCAGGTGATCGGCGAGCCATCCGAAATGTTCACACTTTCGCTTTCGCCCGTTAGCCCGCTCACGCTGCCGGATCATGAGGCCCTGGCCATCATCGAGATCGCACGGCGCGGCATCTCGTTCGGGCCGCTGCCCTGCCCTACCGCGGGTGCCACCGCTCCGTTCTCTCTGGCGGGGGCCATTGCACAGCAGAATGCGGAGATCCTCCTGGCGGTCGTGCTGGCGGAGCTCGTGCATCCGGGCCTCCCCATCGTTTACTGCGGGCGCCTGGCAGCCATGGAACCCCGCACAGGCGCATCCGTGTGGGGCGGCGTCGAGCTGGGATTGGCTTCGGCTGGTACCGTCCAGGTCGGTCACCGCTACGGCTTCGCGGTGAACGTGTACGGATTCTCGACCAACAGCCACACGGTTGACGTCCAGAACGGTTTCGAGCGTGCGCTCAACGCGCTCATTCCGGCCCTCGCAGGAGCGGATGAGCTTTCGGGGATCGGTGAGATGGACGCGGGTGTAAGCAGTTGCTACGCCCAGATGGTCCTTGACAACGAGTTCGTGGGCAGCACCCTGCGCGCCCGGCAGGGTCTGACCGTGGATGCCGATTCGCTGGCCGTCGACGTGATAGCCTCCGTCATGGACGGCACGCGCAACTTCCTCGGGCAGAAGCACACCATGCATCATCTCAGGGCCGGCGACCTTGCGATGACCAGGCTGGCCGAGCGCTCCAACGGGGAGGCTTGGGAACGCGGCGGCAAAAAGAACCTCCTGGACCGCGGCTTGGCGGAGGCAGACAGGCTGTTGCTTGAACACCAGGTCCCGCCGCTCGAGGAAGCTCAGGAGAAGGAGCTGGACGCGCTGCTCGCCGCCGCCGCTAAGGAATTGAAATGACCACTCCAGGTTAGGGAGAAACGCATGGCACATCCGGAAGTACTTTCCATGGGAGCCTTGCTGGTTGAGATCATGCGCAAGCAGCTCGACCGGCCGTTGGACCAGCCCGCCGACTTCGCTGGGCCGTTCCCGAGTGGCGACTGCGGCATCTATATTGATACCGTGGCGCGGCTCGGGCATTCGGCCGGATTCATTGGTGCGGTCGGCTCCGATGACTTCGGCCGATGCCTCCTCGAACGTTTTGGCCGCGACGGCGTGGACATCTCACAGATCGCGGTACTGCCGGACCAGACAACGGGTGTGGCGTTCATTGCCTACTTCAGCGGCGGAAGCCGCAAGTTCATCTATCACTGGCGGCATGCGGCGGCCGGTCAGCTTGCACCTGAGCATGTGCAGCCGGAATATGTGCGCGACGCCCGCTGGCTGCACATCACCGGCTGCAATATTGCCGCCTCAGAAAGCGCCAAGGAGGCCTGCTATGCGGCCATGCGCCTCCTGCCGCCTGGTTCCTGCCTCAGCTTTGATGCCAACATCCGGCCCGAGCTTCTGACCATCGACCAGATCCGCGGCCTGGTGCAGCCGGTCGTCGAGCGCGCCAACGTGATCCTGCCCAGCCTCACCGAGGCGGCCATGCTGACCGGTCTGGAGAGCGATGAGCAGGGCTGCAAACTCTGGGCCTCCCAAGGAAAGACCGTCGTGCTCAAGATGGGAGCCGCAGGCTGCCGCATTTATTTCGGCGAGCGCGTGATCGATGTGCCGGGATTCAAGGTTCAGGAAGTGGATCCGACCGGCGCCGGCGATTCGTTCTGCGCCGGCTTTACGGTTGCCATGCTCGAGGACATGCCGCTGGACGAGGCCGGGCGGTTTGCCAACGCGGCCGGGGCCTTGGCGGTCACAAAGCTTGGCCCCATGGAAGGCGCGCCGAGCCGCCATCAGGTAACGGAGCTGTTATTAAACGGTCCGTGATGGTCTGGATGGCTGCAATGATGGAATGTTCATAAGCTTGAACATCTCAGCGAGTTTCCCCCTCCATAGCTGATGCACCCCCGGCCCGCAACTGGCCGGGCGCTATGCGTCCAGGTATTTCAATCCCGAGCCGGTGTTGAATAGCACCACCCGTTCGTCGGCGCGGATCCAGTTGCGATCTGCCAGCACCCGCAGAGCCGCCAGCGTGGCCGCGCCTTCCGGCGCTGCAAACATGCCCTCGGTTCTGCCCAGCTGACGCTGCGCCTCCAGGATGGCCGGGTCGCTTACAGCCACTGCGATCCCGCGGCTGGCACGCAGGTCCTCGAGGATGAGCGCGTCCGCAAAGCTCTTGGGCACGCGCAGGCCCGACGCCACCGTGTGCGCGTTGATCCAGAAATCACAGAAGGCTGCACCCGCCTCGAACGCCCGCACCACGGGGGCGCAACCGTCCGCCTGCACTGCCACCATGCGCGGCCGCTTTGCATCCTTCAGCCAGCCCAGGGTCTCTAGTTCTTCGAATGCCTTCCACATGCCGACCAGGCCCGTGCCCCCGCCGGTCGGATAGATGATGACATCCGGCAGCGTCCAATCCAGGGCCTCGGCCAACTCGTAGCCCATGATCTTCTTGCCCTCGGT
>DATKAF010000317.1:0-6053 GCA_035498395.1 Anaerolineales bacterium | reverse complement strand
GACCTTTAGCGATGCTATGGGTCTCGTGACGCTGCCGAGCTTGCTCTTGAACCTCCTGATCGCCATCCCGATGTTTGGCATGATGCGCGACCTGGCACGCTGGGTCTTTCCCCTTCCGGAGGCCGCATGACGGCCACCACGCCTGCCGGCGATACCCGGTTCGGCGCGTGGAGGCTGTTTGCCGTCTTCGGCATCATCCTTATTGTGCTGACCGTGCTGCTGGCGCGGCTTCTTTCGTTGCAGGTGCTCGGCAGCAAGCAGTGGATCGACCTTGCGGTCGAGAACTACACAAAGGATATCAGCACGCCTGCTGTGCGCGGCATCATCTACGACCGCAATGGATTCATCCTTGCACGCAACACTGCCTCTTACAACGTATCCATCACGCCGGCCTATCTTCCCGATGATGACTCCGACACGCAGCGCATCTACCGCGCGGTGTCGCAACTGACCGGCATCCCGGTGAACCAGGGCACGGTCGAAGATGCGAAGAACTTTGCATCTTGTGTCGAAGGTCCGGGCATCGCACAACTTGTCCAGCTGGGCGACTCCCTAGCCCCGTACAGCCCGGTGGAGATCAAGTGCAACGTCAGTGAGGACGTGGCGCGGCTGGTGCAGGAGCACAGCGTGGACTGGCCCGGCGTGGCGGTGGAGATCAACCCGATCCGCGACTACCCAACTGGCTCCCTGACCGCGGATGTGATCGGTTATCTCGGGCCGATCCCTGCCTCCCTCGAGCAGGTGATGCGCTCCCGGAACTTCGTACCCAACCGGGACAAGGTCGGCTATGCAGGGATCGAGCTGTCGTTGCAGGAGATCCTGACCGGACACAACGGCAAGCGCGTGGTGCAGGTGGATGTAGCCGGCAAAGAGCTGCGCAACCTGGAGCCACCGCTGCCGGCCGTACCCGGCTACAACGTCACCCTGACGCTCGACACACGGCTGCAGGCCGCGGCGCAGGCATCGCTCCAGCGGGAGATCGACTTCTGGAACCACTGGTTCTATGGCAACACGGGCCAGCAGCGCATTTCCAGCGGCGTAGTGATCGCGATGAACCCCAAGACGGGCGAGATCCTGGCGATGGTCTCGTGGCCCACGTACGAGAACAACCGCATGGCGCGCATCATCCCGTCCTACTACTACGATCAGCTCAGCCAGGACCCGCGCCACCCCTTGTTGAACAACGCCATCCAGAGCGAATACCCGCCCGGATCTGTGTTCAAGCTGTCTGCCGCGAACGGCGCGCTGAACGAAGGCGTGGTGTCCAGCGGCAATCAGGTGGTGTTTGCGCCGGGCAAGCTGGAATTGTGCGAGCAGTTCACGCCGAACGAGCCGTGCGGCCCCAACAACACGCGGCCGTTCGTGGACTGGATCTATGACACCCGGCCCGAAGGCTTCGGCCAGATCGACGTGTTCCACTGCATCGCCTACTCCAGCAACGTGTGCTTCTATAAGCTGGGCGGCGGCTACGGCGACGAGATCAAGAACGGCGGCCTCGGCATCTTCCGGCTGGGCGAATATGCCCGGGCGCTGGGATACGGCGCCAGATCGGGAATCGAGCTGCCCGGTGAGGTCACCGGCCTGATCCCCGATCCCAAATGGAAACGCATCAACCAGGGCGAGAACTGGTCCACCGGCGACACGTATATCGCCACGGTGGGGCAGGGCTTCGTGCTGGCTACGCCCCTTCAGGTCCTGATGTCCGGTGAGACGATGGCGAACAGCGGAAAGCTGATACAGCCGACCATCGTCCGGCAGATCACCGACAGCGAAGGCAAGGTGCAGACTGTCTTCTTCAGCCCATCGGACTTTACGCTGTGGATGCCGAAGACGGTCACCGACCAGGAGGGCATCGCCCGCCAGGCGTGGGTGAACATGGCAGATAGCTCGATTGCCAGCAACCCGCCCCCCGGAAGCTACCAGATCTCGCCCTTCGTCCCGAACATGAAGTGGGATATCACCAAGGACCCGCGCATCCAGGTTTTCAACTGCTCGGCGAACAACTGCCTGCCGACGGATCAAAAGAAGGTGGTCTCGCCGTCAACGGTTCAGCAGGTGCAGACCGGCATGCGGCTAGCTGTTACCGACCCGCGCGGGACGCTCCACAAGGTCTTCGAAGAGGATTATCCGTTGCCCATTGCCGTTGCAGGCAAGACGGGGACTGCCGAATACTGCGACGATGTGGCGCTGAAGGCCAACCGCTGCCAGTTTGGTTCGTGGCCGACGCACTCCTGGACGCTGGCATTTGCGCCGGCGGAAGACCCGGAGGTGGTCATCATGGCCTTTGAGTACAATGGGGGTGAAGGCGCGTCCGTAGCTGCGCCGGTCGTCGGGCGGCTCATGCAGGCCTATTTTGAGCTGAAGTCCATCGACCTTGGAAAGACGGGCGGCGGCTAAAGGCTGGCACGCCCGTCGCAGATCCAGAAGATGCTGAACAGCCCGGCGCGGCTGCACCTGACGATGCAGAAGCGCCGGGTACTCATGCTATAATGTGCGCATATTCATCGGGCACATGAATGATCTCACGTCTTTAATACAAATCAAGGGCCTGCGCGACAGTCTGTTGGTCTCGCTCTCTGATGCTCCCTGGGAGGAACAGAGCGCGGCATTGCTGGCGCAGATCGACGAGCAGCCCACATTCTTCCAAGGCGCGCGCCTTGCTCTGGACGTTGGCTCGCAGGTGCTGAAGGTCAACGAGATGGTCGAGCTGCGCGACCGGCTTTCCGAGCGACGCGTGTCGCTGTGGGCGGTCGTCAGCGAATCGCCCACGACGGAGAAGACTGCGCAGTTACTGGGGCTGGCAACGCGCATCTCCAAGCCCCGGCCCGAGGAGCAGCAGCATTCCATCGAGCCGCAGAACCTGACGGATGAAACGGCTCTCTTCCTCAACAAGACGCTTCGTTCGGGCACGCGCGTCGAGTTCGCCGGGCACATCGTTGTGATCGGAGATGTGAACCCCGGAGCCGAGCTGGACGCCGAGGGCAGCGTCGTCGTGTGGGGCAGGCTGCGCGGCTCGGTGGCAGCAGGCACGAAAGGCAACGAGAACGCGGTGGTGTGCGCTTTGGACCTCTCGCCGATGCGCCTGCAGCTTGGCGAGCACGCATTCCTTGTTGCGGAACGAAAAGAGAGCGGCAAGCCCGAAATGGCAAGCCTTCGCAACGGCACGATCATCGTCGAATCATGGCAAACGGGGAGCACAGGGTAGCTCATGGCTGCACAGGTCATTACTGTTTCATCGGGCAAGGGTGGGGTCGGCAAGACGACCACCGTGGCGAACATCGCCGTTGCGCTGGCTGCCACAGGCTCTAAAGTTGTGTGCCTGGATGGCGATATCGGCCTGCGGAATCTGGACGTCATCATGGGTCTGGAAAACCGCATTGTCTACGATATCGTGGACGTGATCGAAGGACGCTGCAAGCTGCGGCAGGCCATGATCCGCGACAAGCATCTGCCGGAGCTTTACCTGATCCCTGCCGCGCAGACGCGGGACAAGAACGCTGTGTCGCCCTCGGACATGGTCCGGGTATGCAATGACCTGCGTCCGGACCTGGATTATGTGCTGATCGACTCGCCGGCCGGGATCGAGCGCGGGTTTCGAAATGCCATCGCACCCGCGGACCGCGTACTGGTCGTGACGAATCCCGAGGTCTCCGCCGTGCGCGATGCGGACCGCGTCGTGGGCATTCTCGAGGCAGAAGAGAAACGCGCGCCGGCCCTGATCATTAACCGGCTGAACCCGGCGCTTGTCAAGCAGCACGATATGCTCTCCGCCGAGGATGTGCTAGACCTGCTGGGCGTACCCCTGATCGGCATCGTCCCAGAGGATGAGACCGTTATCGTGAGCTCGAACCGCGGCACGCCGGTGGCGCAGGACTTGAAGAGCCGGGCCGGGCAGGCCTTCCGGAACATTGCCAGGCGGCTCAAGGGCGAGGAAGTGCCCTTCATGGATATGGACAAACAGGCCGGCATCTGGGACCGCCTCCAGAAGATCACGGGGAGGCGATGATGAACTGGTTTCGAAGGACCCGGAGTGCCGAAAGCGCCAAGGAGCGCCTGCAACTGGTGCTCATCAATGACCGCACCAATCTGTCGCAGGATGAGCTCACCGCGCTGAAGGATGAGATCCTGCAGGTGATCTCGCGGCACATTGATATCGATTCGCAGGCGGTGAAGATCGCCGTCGAGCAGGATGGTCGGGCGCAGAGGCTGGTCGCGGATATTCCACTGAAAAGCGTGACACGCCGCCGCGCAGGATAGGTTCATGCGCGGGCTTTCCTGGCGAAACTTCGACTTCCTCTTGTTCGGCGCGGCGGTGCTGGCCAGCGCGTTCGGGGCCATGATGATCCGCTCGGCGATCGCAGGCAACGAAAATCTGGCGGGGTACGATACCCGCCAGGTTTATTTTGCGATCGTCGGGGCGCTGGTCATCGTCCTACTGGCGAGCATCGATTACCGCTACTGGCTTGCCATTTTCTGGCCCATCTATCTGGTCATGATGGTGTTCCTGATGTCGCTCTCCGGCCTGGGGCAAGCGGCATTCGGCGCGCAGCGCTGGTTCCAGGTCGGCGTGCTCTTCGTCCAGCCGACCGAGTTCGCCAAGCTGGTCGTGATCCTTGGCTTGGCGCGGTATTTCGAGAAGACGCAACATGAGCCGCGCGACCTCAAGTGGCTCATCCAGAGCCTGGTGTGGGTATGGGGACTGGTCATCTGGATCCTGCTCCAGCCCAACCTCTCGAACGTCATCGTCTGCATGTTCCTGTGGGCCTCCATGGTGTGGATGAACGGCGTGCGGACAAAGCAGCTTGCCTGGCTCGCTCTGGCAGTCCTGCTGATCGCCGTGATCGCATTTCCGTTCCTGCAGCCCTACCAGCAGGAGAGGATCTTCACGTTCGTGCGCCCGGATCCGAACGCCCGCAACGGGGCGACGTACAATGTGCTCCAGGCGCTCATCGCGATCGGTTCCGGCGGTTTATTCGGCAAGGGCTACGGACACGGAACCCAGACCCAGCTCCGGTTTATGAAGGTGCGGCATACCGACTTCATCTTCTCTGCCACGGCGGAGGAGTTCGGCATGATCGGGGCTGTCATCGTGCTGATCATCGAGGCATTCATCATCTACCGCTGCTTCCGCGCCATGCAGAAGGCCAGGGATGTCTCGGGCGCGATGATCGCCTTTGGCGTGGCAATGCTGCTGTTCTTCCAGAGCGCGGCCAACATCGCGGTGAATCTGAACCTGATCCCGGTGTCCGGCCTTCCACTGCCATTCATCAGTTACGGCGGCTCCGGCCTGATGGCGCTCATGATCGGGGTGGGGCTGGTGGAGAGCGTCGTAATGCGGCACAAGCCGCTGGACTTCTAGCCGCGGCATACATCGCTACGGAGACATATGACAGACTACAACAAGCCAGCTCGTGTTCGAGTGGCGCCGTCGCCCACCGGACACATGCACCTGGGGACTGCCCGCACGGCTCTATACGATTATCTTCTTGCCAGGAAGACCGGCGGGAAGTTCGTGCTGCGCGTCGAGGATACGGACGTCAAGCGGACGGTGCCCGGCTCGGAGCAGGAGATCATGGATGGCCTGCGCTGGCTCGGCCTGGAATACGACGAGGGCCCGGATGTGGGCGGCCCCTTTGGTCCATATCGCCAAACAGAACGGCGCGACATATACGCCCAGCACGCGCGGCTGCTGCTGGAGAGCGGGCATGCCTATCCCTGCTTTTGCACGTCCGAGCGTCTCCAAAAGATGCGCGCGAACCAGCAGGGTACGCTGTATGACGGGCTTTGCCGGCGGATCGATGTAGACGAGGCTGCAAGGCGTGTGCGGAACGGCGAACGGCATGTGATCCGTTTCAAGATGCCAGAGGAAGGTACGACCCTTGCACATGACCTGCTGCGCGGTGACATTCTCATCGAGAACAAGAACATCGACGACTACGTCCTGCTCAAATCCGACGGGCTGCCGACCTATCACCTGGCCGCGATGGTGGACGACCACCTGATGCAGATCACACACGTACTGCGGGGCGCCGAGTGGCTCAGCACCTTCCCGC
>DATKAF010000316.1:0-5585 GCA_035498395.1 Anaerolineales bacterium | reverse complement strand
GGCCGGGGTGCCCCGGGAGCGAATTATATCTGTATCGTCAAGCGGGCAGATGGCCCAGTTGCGGGCATACGTTGAAGATGAGGGCAGCAGCGGGGATATGGAAGAGCAGGCTGGCAGATGGAATACATAATGCAGCACCGTGTGCATGAAGTCGGCCCCATTTGCGCATAGTCACTACCGGTTGCCGGACGAAATGTAGCGGACAGGTGGCCTATCTGAATCGGAGCTTTCTTCATTAATGAAAGAAGATGATGAAAGAAGATGAGCCCCGGTTTGGGAACGGGGAGCAAGGTGCAATCCATTCCGGCAAACCGCACTTCAGCCATGGCGGCGAGCAACGCGCCGATCTGAGGCGGAGAGCGGATCGCTCATGCCACCCAACCGTCAGCCAGAGCGCAGCAAGCGGGTTGTTCTGCACCCTGGCGCAAGGAGCAGCGCCAGCTTCAACATCCCGTCCGGGACTCCGACGGTCGGCAATGTCCGGGTACAGATGCGGGATGCGACGCACACCACCATGTTGTTGCAGGTGAACCTGCCCGTGCAATATCAATTCCATTAGTCGGGCCGCATGACCGCCCGACGGCGGATGCACCGACGGTAACCGCCTGCTGAAGAAGCGGGAGCCGTCAGAACCGTTCCAACAGGACGGGGCAGGCGATCGCCTGCCCCGTCCTGTTAGCCGAGATGTTCTCAACAAGCCCATGAGAGCAAGAACGAATTCCGGAATCGAATCATCTCAACAGAACGCGGTATGAGTAGTACCAAACAGCAACAAATGGAGATGGTAGATCTCGGCGGCGAGGTTACACTTAGCAGGCAGGTGATGCCGGTGTAACCGGATCCGGCTCGCCAACCAACAGACCACGAGGGAGGTCATCAAGGCCTGAGCAACAGGATTCATTTTGAGGAACAGAGCGCATGGATCACTGACCCTTGCAATAGCTCTGTATCATGTGGAGCCACGGAACAACGATCAGAGGTGCAGGCATGAAGGTCTTCTTAACGGGTGGAACGGGGTTCATCGGTCAGGCTCTGACCCGCTGCATGCTTCAGCGAGGCTGGAGCGTGGTCGCGCTGGCGCGCAGGGCCGACAGCCCACGCGCCCTGCAGCTGCGCAGGATGGGCGCGGAACTAACCGCCGGCGATGTGACGAACCGGGAGAGCATGCGGGCTGAGATGCAGGGCGCCGATGTCGTGGTACATACTGCCGGGATGTATGAATTCGGCGTGGACAAGGCCGGCGCGCACCGGATGCGCGAAGTGAACGTCGCGGGTACGGAGAACGTGCTGCGCCTGGCACATGAGCTCCACATCCGGCGCACGGTGCACGTGTCCTCGGTGAAAGCGTTCGGCGGGAGCGGAGCGGAGCCGCGCGACGAGACCTATGTGCGCCAGATGCCCTGCCGGACGATCTACGAGCAATCCAAGGTGGAGGCACACGAGATCGCCCGGCGATACCAGCAGCTCGGATCGCCGGTCATCATTGTCTGCCCCAACCAAGTCATCGGCGCCAACGATCACTCGGTGTTCGGATACCTGCTGCGCGCCTACGTGAACGGTGTGATGCCCCCGGCCGCGTGGGGACCGGACTCGACGATCAGCTACGTGGACGTCGACGACGCTGCGGTTGGCATTGCCCTTGCCGTGGAGAAGGGCAGGGACGGCGAGACGTATCTGCTGTGCGGCGAGCCTCAGACCCTGAAGCAAACGCTGACCTACTGGAACACCAAGCCGGGCGGCCTCCGGGCAAGGGCCTGGCTGCCTGCATGGCTGGCGGCTGCGCTGGTCGCTCCGCTGGAACCGCTGCAGCGAAAACTCGGGCTGCCGGCTGTGCTGTCGCGTGAGAGCGTCCGGGCGGGATCGACGAGCTGGAACTACTCCAGCGCGAAGGCCCGGTTTGAATTGGGCTGGGGCTACAGGTGCGCCGAAGACCTGTGGACGGCGGCGTTCGAAGCGGAGCTCCGCCTGCTTGCACAGCGCAAGAAACAGCGCTTGTTGGAGCGGCTCAAGCCGCTCGAATCCACGGCCGGTGACGAGGATGACCTTGCGTCAGGCCAGCATTCAGAAGCGATGGCGCAACCGATACGGGCCTCCGAATAAAAGGGGATGAACGTCCGTTGACTTCCGCATAGGGGCGAATAAGCGCTCTGCAGGCTTGTCAGAGCGTGCTCGTGAGCGGTGATCGTCGAGAAGGCATAGTACATTGGTAGGGGGAGGCCCATTCGTACCCGTGTTCCCCTTGATTAATTCTCGCGAGTCATGTAACATGCCGAACTTCCAAATCAACGATGATGCCAGTGGGGGCGGAAAATCATTGATGTGGCTGTCCCCGCTTTGATACTTCACCACAGATAAAGGCCACTCTTACTGCACAACTTGCAGGCATTCCCGCGTGCCGCTGAGCCTGCCTCCAAAGTGTGCAGATCCGCAGCTCCGCTGTCAGCGGAGTGCCAGGTGCCCGGCGCGCCCAACGCGCTGGAGCACAGCCATCGGTGCGAGAGGGGGGAAAACACGACCAGAGATCCCCACTGAAAGGAGGTGATGCCCTGAGCATACCAGGGGTAACGGCCAATAACCGTTCCACCATGGACGGCCATCGAAAGAGAGGCATATCCAATGATCGCTCGCAAAATCGCAACAAAACGATTCTCACGGGGGATGGTGTTAGTACACACAGGCGTGCTCCTCTGCCTGCTTGTGATCGCCCTTGCCGTTCCGACGGCTGCATCCTCTGCCAACATCCGTACGAAACTGATCTACAACAATGCTTTCGGAAAGCTGGAGGTGTATTCCACGGACGATGCGCGTGGGATCGATGCCAGCAACCCCTTCTTCAAGAGCATGGGAACCAACGGGCGTGCATGCGCAAGCTGCCACAAACTGCAGGACGCGCTCGGCATATCCACGGCTACCATCAACGCCCTCTTCTGGAAGACCCAGGGCCGCGACCCGATCTTCCGTACCGTGGATGGCTCGAACGCTCCGACGGGCGTCTATGCCCAAACGCGCACCATCTCGCAGCGGCTGAAGTCATTCAGCATGCTGCTCAAGCATGGTGTCATCCGCGTGGGCCAGCCAGCCGTTCCGCCCGGCGCGGACTTCACGGTCGCCTCGATCAGGGACCCCTACAAGTTCGCCAGCCCGAAGGAGCTCTCGCTGTTTCGCCGCCCGCTGCCTTCGGTCGATCTAGCCTTCCATACACTGGCGATGTGGGACGGGCGTGAAAGCGAGGACGGGCGCACGGCCATTATCGACGCGCTCAAGCACCAGGCGCTGGATGCAACCCTTGGTCATGCCCAGGCCTCCGCACCGCCCACGGATGCGCAACTGGCCGATATCGCCGATTTCCAGTTGCACCTGTTCGCGGGACAGATCAGCAGCAAGCTGGTCGGCCCGCTGAACGTCAAGGGCTGTGACACACAGGGTCCGGCGGGGGATGAGCCGGGCCAGCCGTGTGGTGCAGCCCGCGGAGGAGGAGTCGAGCTGTCGAAGGTGCTGACCGAAGGGAATGAGGACTTCCCGGCCTTCTTCCCGGGCATCAATGACTCCTTCAACAACCCGGACTTCAACCACACGTCGTTCATCATCTTCGAGCCGTGGGAGTCCGCCACGCTGGGCTCTAACCCGACGGTCAATGGCAAGCCGCAAAACGCCACGCTGACCGCAATCCGCGGGAAGATCGGTGATGGAGAGAACCTGTTCTATACCAAACAGTTCAATATCACCGGAGTACCCGGGTTGAACGATGTACTGGGGCAGCCGGTGGTCGTGGGCACCTGCACGACGTGCCACAACGCGCCGGATGTGGGAAACCACTCACAGCCGCGTTTCTTCCGCATCGGTGTGGACAGCCCCTCCCTGAGCGTGAATGCCCTGGCTCGTAACCTGAGTGATTTCCCGAAATACACGTTCCGCCGTGACAGCGACGGCTCTCAGATCACGACCACCGATCCCGGGCTGGCGCTGCGTACCGGGAAATTCGATGACATCGGCAAATTCAAGGTTCCGGCACTGCGCGGGCTGGCTGCGCGAGCACCCTATTTCCACAATGGTGCGGCGGGCACGCTGAAGGATGTGCTTACCTTCTACAATACGCGCTTCCACATCGGATTTACTCAGGATGAGATGAATAAGATCATCCTGTTCCTGGAACAAAACTAGTATTAGAAAGGGCTGCCGGCCTGCTGTGGGCAACAGACCGGCAGCTCCAATTAAGCACTCCCCCGCAGCGCGAACGCCGCGGATGTGATGGCTAAGAGGGGATAATCGTCAGTTGACTTTCGTGTAGCGCTTGACTACACTTTTCCTATGTTAGCCAGAGTATGCTCCTGTGCAGTCATCGGGCTGGAGGGGGTGATTGTGGAGGTCGAGGTCGATACGACGCAGGGCTTGCCGGGGACGGACATCGTCGGGTTGCCGGATAAGGCCGTGCAGGAAAGCCGGTCGCGCGTGCAGGCGGCAGTCAAGAACGCACGCCTGAGATACCCGCGGGAGCGGATCGTGGTCAACCTGGCGCCGGCCTCGGTACGGAAAGAGGGGCCAACCTACGACCTGCCGATCGCGGTGGGCGTGTTGCTGATGCAGGCTCTCATCCCAGCGAACAGCCTGGAGGATGCGCTGGTGGTTGGCGAGTTGTCATTGGAGGGGACGGTGCGCCACTCACGCGGCGTGCTCCCGATGGCGGCGACGGCGCGGCAGAATGGGTTCAAGCGCATCTTCGTCCCCGCGGTGGATGCCGCCGAAGCCGCGCTGATCCCGGATGTACAAGTCTATGGCGTGAACTCGCTGCGTGACCTCTACCTGCATCTTACAGATCAACAACCGATCACTGTTCAAGCGCACATTGAGGCGAAGGCGCTGCCGCTCGTCCCGCCGACCGACTTCCGCGAGATCAAGGGGCAGGAGCATGTGAAGCGGGCCCTGGAGATCGCGGCTGCTGGCGGGCACAACGTGATCATGATCGGGCCGCCCGGCGCCGGAAAGACTCTGCTGGCGCGAGCGATGCCGGGAATCCTGCCGGAGATGTCGATCGACGAGGCGTTGGACGTGACGCGCATTTACTCGGTCGCAGACGCCCTGCCGCCCGAGATGATGGTGCGAACGCGGCCGTTTCGAGCGCCGCACCACACGATCAGCCATGCGGGATTAGTCGGAGGCGGCAACTGGCCGCACCCGGGCGAGATCTCGCTGGCACACCGGGGTGTGTTGTTCCTGGACGAACTGCCGGAGTTCGGTACACGGGTGCTGGAGGTGATGCGCCAGCCGATCGAGGACAAGGTGGTGACGATCAGCCGCGCGCAAGGGTCGCTGACTTTTCCGGCGAACTTCATGCTGGTGGCTGCCATGAACCCATGTCCTTGCGGCTATTATGGCGACCCGATCAAGCCGTGCACGTGCGCGCCATCGACGGTGACGAAATATCAAAAGCGAATCTCGGGCCCGCTGCTGGACCGGATCGATATCCACGTGGAAGTGCCGCGGGTGGACTACCAGAAGTTGAGCGATGATCGACTCGGCGAAGACTCAGAGGTGATTCGTGGCCGAGTCGAGCGCGCCCGCGAATTGCAGCGCACGAGATTCGGTAG
>DATKAF010000315.1:0-5260 GCA_035498395.1 Anaerolineales bacterium | reverse complement strand
TGTGGAATCATAATCCCAAAACCATCCCGCCGTGACCTTCTGGATGAGGCTCGCGGTTGATACGGAGGCAATGTGCAGGAACCAGATTCAGGTCGATATGACATGAATGAGCCGGAAGCCGAACAGACGCGGCATGAGAAGAGCGAGGAGGAGATCAGGGCAAGCACGGTCGGGGAAATCAAGCTGCTGGCCGAACCGATCATCATCAGCAAGTACGACCCGGCCTGGCCCGGACTGTTCCAGCGCGAGGAGGAAAGGATACGCACTGTGCTTGGCGGCCGCGTGTTCATTCTGGAACACGTCGGCTCGACATCTGTGCCCGGATTGGCTGCGAAGCCCGGGATCGACATCCTACTGGTCGTTTTCGACTCAGGGAATGAGCCGGCCTATTTCCCTGATCTGGAGGCAGCCGGCTACGTGTTGCGAATCCGCGAGCCGGACTGATGTCAGCACCGCCTCTTCAAGGGACCCGACACGGATGTCATTCTGCACGTCTCCTCTGAGGGATGCCCGGAGATATAACGGATGCTTGTTTCCCGTTATTGGCTTCGCGCCCAACCTTCTGGTCGAGCGCTGTACGGGCACACCAAGTGGGATCTTGCGGCGCAGGAATGGAAATACGTCCAGAACTATGCAGACGCGAAAACCGAATTGATTGAGCAGATCATCGCGAGGGCGAAGATGGCAGGCAGACCAGACGCTGTATAGGAGGCGCCACCGGCAAGCCTCAAAGGCGCGGAGGCGGTGCGCCTAGCGGTCGATCAGCAACTGGAGCGTGTCGAGCAAGCGCTGCTTCCAATTGGTATCCTTTCCAAACGTGCACCAATAAGCGCCTTTGCCGCCGCGAATATCGGGGCCAAGATCATCCAGCCGCCGGTCATCCCTCGTATCGGGCGTAGAGGGAAAACGAAGTACGGCCTGCCCTGTCTCCCAGCCGATGGAAGCAAGACCGACCCGCTCCGCGCGGAGCTTGACACGCATCTGGTAGAAGAGGTTCTGAACCATCTCCGGCGGAGCGCCGAAGCGGTCCTCAAACTCGCTTTCCAAAGCGTCGATCTCGGTCTCATCGTGCAGGTCCGCGATGCGGCGATAGAGCCGCAGCCGAAGGTCCTGATCGTTGATGTAATCAGACGGAATGCCAACCGCCAAGGGCAAATCGACATTGACCGGCATCGAGATGGGCTGGCTGAGGCTGGCCAGCGCGGCATCCAGCCGGCCGCCGCCATCCTTCCCGGCGCCTTCGGCGCGCGCTGACTCGGCGCGGCGAATGTGCCGCACTGCGTCCGCCAGAAGGCGAGTGTACAGGTGGAAGCCCACAGCCTGGATATGGCCGTGCTGCTGGGTGCCGAGCAATTCCCCGGCACCCCGGATCTCGAGGTCGCGCATGGCAATCGAGTACCCGGCGCCAAGCTGCGTGTTCTCCGCGATGACTTCGAGCCGCTGCTGTGCATCGTGCGTGGGCGTCAACTTGCGATGCCGGAAGAAATAGGCGTACGCACGCGAGGCACCCCGTCCGACGCGACCACGCAACTGATAAAGTTGCGCAAGACCGAACGTATCGGCGCGATCAACAATCAGTGTGTTGGCATTCGGGATATCCAGCCCGGACTCAATGATCGTCGTGGAGAGCAGGACGTCCGTCTCGCCCGTGTTGAACCGGTGCATCACCGCCGCAAGCTCGTGCTCGGGCATCTGCCCGTGGCCGATGTCGACGCGTGCCTCCGGGATGAGCTGCGAGAGGTGAACCTTCATGGCATCGATCGTGTTCACGCGGTTGTGCACGAAGAACGTCTGGCCGCCGCGCTCCAGTTCGCGCAGGATCGCCTGACGCGCGAGCTGGGGCGAATACGGTCCGACATGCGTCACGATCGGCAGCCGCTCTTCGGGAGGCGTGTTGAGGTTCGAGATATCACGGACGCCCGTCAGGGCCATATACAGCGTGCGCGGGATGGGAGTCGCCGTCAGCGTGAGCACATCGACTTCGGTGCGGAGCCTCTTTAGCTGCTCCTTGTGAGTGACGCCGAAGCGCTGCTCTTCGTCGATGATCACCAGGCCGAGGTCCTTCAACTGCACATCGGCGGAGAGCAACCGGTGCGTCCCGATGATGATATCGATCTCGCCGAGCGCCAGGGCTTTCAAGATGGCATCCTGCTCACGCGGCGAGCGGAAGCGAGAGAGCATCTCCACCTTGACCGGAAAGGCGGCCAGCCGCTGCAGGAAAGTCTCGTAGTGCTGCTGTGCAAGCACGGTGGTCGGGACGAGGATGACCACTTGCTTATCATCCATGACAGCCTTGAAGGCGGCCCGCAGAGCCACCTCGGTCTTGCCGTATCCGACATCACCACACAGCAGGCGATCCATCGGGCGCGATGCCTCCATATCATGCTTGATCTCGACGAGCGCGCGCTTCTGGTCTTCGGTTTCGACGTACGGGAAGCTGTCTTCCAGTTCCCTCTGCCAGGTCGTATCGGGCTTGAAGGCGTAACCGAATACGACGTGCCTGCGGGCATACAGGTCGAGCATGTCCCGAGCAACCTCCTGTACAGCCTCTTTGACGCGCCCCTTTTTCTCCTGCCACTCTTGCCCGCCCAGACGATCGAGGGCCGGCTCCGCCCCTTCCGCGCCCGCATAGCGGGTAAGCCGGTCGGCCTGATGGACGGGGACGAACAGCTGGCTGCCCCCGTCATACTCCACAGCGAGGTATTCCCGGTCGTTGCCATCCAGGTTGCGCTGAACGAGACCGATGAACCGCCCGATGCCGTGGTCGATGTGCACGACGTAGTCGCCAGCCTGCAAGTCTGCGTAGAACCCTTCGGGCGTCTCCGCGACCGTGCGCTGCCGGGCGCGCGGCTGCGGACGCTCCCAGCCAAATACCTCCGAATCAGTGATGAGGTGGGCGACTCTGCGCGCCGGGGCATGAAGAACAAAGCCGCCCGACAGAGAGGCCTCGATGAAGGTGATGTGGTCGCCCTCCTCTAACTGGCCGGTCTCGGTCAGGAGCTCCTGCAAACGCTCCATCTGCCGCGAGACGACGATCACCTCGTCCCCCTGCCGTATCAATCCCAGCACATGGTCGGTGAACGGCTTGAGCCTGCCACCGAAGCGTTCGTCGTGACCAAAGGAGCTGGAGAGAGAAGCCACGCCCTCGTCGTCAGCCTCCTGCGCTGTGGAGAAACCCAGTTCCAACGCCCCGACGCGGCTGAATTCATCTGCAAGCTCGGGCCACGTGAGATAAGGGACCGGAAAATCGGCAGGTAGCGTCCCTTGCGCGACACTCTCTTTACGGAACCGCACGGCCTGTTCTTCCACCTCGGCGACCATGCTCTCCACGATGGACAGGTCATCCACCACCACGAGGGCATTCTGGGGCAGGAAGTCCAGCAGGCTGGAGGGCTGCTGGTAAAGAAGAGGAATATGGAACTCGGCAAGCTCGCGATCAATGATGGGAGACTCGACCTCTTCCATGCCAGCTGTCATCCGCGCCAGACTGGCGGCGATGCCAGTGGAAACCTTCCGAGGGTCGCCGCCATCAGCATCTGCGAGCACGAGCTCGCGCGCGGGCGTGACCAGGATGGACTGCATCTCTTCGATGGTTCGCTGCGAGGCAGGATCGAAGCGCCGGATGGATTCGATCTCATCGCCGAAAAAATCGAGCCGATACGGCATCTTGTCCGCGGGCGGCCAAATGTCAAGAATGCCGCCGCGCCGCGCGAACTGGCCGGGCTCCAGCACCGTATTGACGCGGACGTAGCCGACCGCATCCCATGTCCGCAGTACTGCGTTCGGCTGAACCGTCTGCCCAACGGAGAGCTTCTTGCAGGCCTTCAGGAAATCGCGCCGCGGCAGGGTGCGCGCCATAATGGCCCGCACCGATGAGATCAGTATCGGCGCAACGGAGGGCTTCGTTGCAAATGGCAGGTGATATACGGCAAGTGCGGCCAGCGTTTGCATCCTCTCGCGGCGGGTGGATGCGCTCCAGGCAGCCTGCTCATAGAACAGCGGGTTCGGCTCAGAGAACAAATACCGCGGCGATTGGAGCCAGAAACCCAGCTCATCATAGAGGGATAGCGCGTGATCTGCGCGGTCGGTGATGAAGAGGATCGGCCGCGGAAGGTCCATATGCAGCGCCGCCAGAACCGGCAGGCGCGCGGCGCGCGGCAATCCCAGCCCCTGGCGCTCGCGCCGGCTCTGGAGATCGCTGAGCAACTGCTTGTATGGAGAAAGCTCGCGAATGTTTTGTAGAACGGATTCCATACGGATCGAAACAGAGTCCTGGTGACGATCTGAGCTGTTATGGCGGTTGGCTGGAGAGGACGGAGAGACCCGCCGAGCGCTACGCCTGTTTGACCTCTCCATTGAACTTGTTCATCGTCTTGTCAAGACCCTCCATCACAAAGCACAGCGCGGCGTCGGCTGCCTGGCCCAGGATCTCCAACAGCAACTTCATTTCCTCACGCGAGAAGTTCTGCAGCACATAATCGGCAGGATCCATCCGACCGGGCGGGCGACCAATACCGAGACGCAGCCGCGCGAAATCCTTGGTACCCAGGCGTTCGATGGCGGAGGCTACACCCTTCTGGCCGCCCGGCCCACCGCCCGGGCGAATCCGGATGGAACCGAACGGCAGGTCAAGGTCGTCGTGGGCCACCATAAGTTGATCCAGAGGCAGCTTGTAGAAGTTGGCGAGCCCCTGGATCGATTGCCCGGAGAGGTTCATATAGGTCTGCGGTTTGGCAAGCAGGAGTTTGCGCCCTTCGTAGCCAGCGGTGGTGACGATCGCCTTGGATTGGAGTTTCATGCCGCGCGCGCCCAGACGAATTGCCAACTGGTCGATCACCATGAAGCCGAAGTTATGGCGATTGTCCCGGTATTCGCGTCCGGGGTTTCCCAGGCCAATGAGGAGGAAGGTGTCAGGGGACATCAATGCAATCTCATTAGCGGCGCAGGCGAACCAGTGCACCCAGGACCACGGCGAGAACGCCGGCGAGGAGCGCACCCCGCCAGAAATTAGAGTACACCGCGGCGGTCGTAGTACCGGCCGGATTGGGCGGCAGGACGGTTGAGGTGTAAAAAGGCGGAAGGGTCGGCGTTGGGGTCGACACTGTCGGCGAGGCGAGAATGAGGATAGCTGTCGGAATCTCCAGCACGGGAGGAGCGGTCGGGGTGACAGCCGAGGTTGGGGTCGGCAGAGGGGTATAGTTGCGCACGCGCACGGCAGCGGTTGCATCCTGGTATGACCCATCCAACAGGGTCACTCTCA
>DATKAF010000314.1:0-9085 GCA_035498395.1 Anaerolineales bacterium | reverse complement strand
CGGACGTAAATATGGCAGCCAGGGCGGGAGGAGTCTCGACGGTCGTCGGGGTGACTCCGGGCGTTTCCGTTACAGGGTGTACCACAGCAGTCTCAGTTTGCTGGATGGAGACCAGCGCCGTCTGGACTGCCTGGGTCATCTGGGCGTTCAGGTCCGGGGTGGCTGAACCTGGAGCGCAGCTGCTTAACAGGGATACAAGCAATGCAAGAGCACAAAGAACGCGGACACGTTCAGGGATCATGAGTTGAATTCTATCTCAAACAACTGGTACGGCAGTGTTGATTTGATTGCATATCCATGGCACGCTGCACGATACTCGCCCATTCCCTTCTGCGCAGGAATGGGCGAGCGGTTTCGCACACATGCTTTTCTTACGTCGATCGAGCCGTGATGCAAGCGGCGCAGGCCGCGCCCGCAGAACGCTTATGACCCGCTGCCGCTGGCGGGCTGGTCGCCGTCGCCTTTGATGAACGCCTCCACCATGTCCTTGCAGACGCTGTCACGGAACTGTTTCGGCGGCGTCTTGAAGAAGTACGACGACGGTCCAACGATGGGGCCGCTCATACCGCGGTCTTTGGCGATCTTCGCGCAGCGGATGGCATCGATCATCACACCGGCAGAGTTCGGGCTATCCCACACTTCCAGCTTGGCCTCCAGGTTCAGCGGGACCTCGCCGAAGGTCGTGCCTTCCATGCGCACATAGCACCACTTGCGATCCGTGAGCCACGGCACGTGGTCCGAGGGGCCGACGTGGACATTATCTTTGCCCAGGTCATAGGGGATCATGCTGGTGACCGCGCCGGTCTTGGAGATCTTCTTACTCTCGAGCCGTTCGCGCTCCAGCATGTTGAGGAAATCGGTATTGCCGCCGAAATTGAGCTGGTAGGTCCGGTCGATCCGGACGCCGCGGTCGACGAACAGGGTGGTCAACACACGGTGCAGGATCGTGGCGCCCACCTGCGACTTGATGTCATCGCCCAGCACGGGCAGCCCGGCCTCCTGGAAACGCTTGCCCCAGTAGCCCTGTGAGGCGATGAACACCGGGATGCCGTTGACGAAGGCGCAGCCGGCCTGGAGCACCTGCTCCACGTACCACTTGGTGGCCTCTTCGGAGCCCACCGGCAGGAAATTCACGACCACGTCGGTCTTGGTCTCACGCAGGAGGTTTGCGATATCCGCAGTTGGCCCGGGGGCTTTCTGGATGACCTGCGAGAGATACTTTCCCAGGCCGTCGTGCGTCATGCCGCGCACGACCGGCACGTTGAGCTTGGGAACTTGCGCAAATTTATAGGTATTATTGGGCTCCGCAAAGATGGCGTCCGCAAGGTCCTCTTCGACCTTGGTGATATTGATATCGATGCCCATCGTGAACTCGATATCGCGCACGTGATAGCCGCCCAGGTTGACATGCATCAGGCCCGGCACGAACGCGTCGTCGGCCGCGTCCTTGTAGAAATGGACGCCCTGCACGAGCGAGGAGGCGCAGTTGCCCACCCCGATGATCGCAACGCGAACCTTCTTATCTGTCATATGATTTCACTCCTTCTTACCGGGTATAATTTTTGAAGATATGGCCGATGAACAATTGCTCCGGGAGGGGTTGCTGGCCATCGCCCGCGCGGCCCGCGGGACGGAGCTTGTACCTTTCCTGCAGACCGTGGCGGCTGTCGCCAGCGAGCTGAGCGGGAGCGAGGCCGCTGCGATCCTCGAGTTCGACGAACGGGTCAGATCGCTGCGATTCCTGGCTGTTGCACCGGCGTCCGAATCCAGCCGCCTGGGTGCGCCCATCCCACTGGATCAGAGCGCCGCTGCGGCAGCGATCCAGGATCGCGAGTCGCGGATCGCCGACGGCGAAGCGGGGCGGGAGCTGCCCACCGGCGCGGATCTAATATTTACTTCTAAGGCTCGTTCGCTGCTGGCAGTACCCCTGGTTGTGACGGGGAAAGTGCTAGGCGTACTCGAAGCCGTGAATAAGGATAGTGCTCATTATACCGAGGAAGATGTCACAATTCTAGAGACGCTTGCCGCTGCGGCGGCGGCCGCCATTGATCGGGATCACCTGCAGCATCGGTTGGATGCCAGCCTGGCGGAGCTCTCCGACCTGGACCGCCTCAAAAGCGACTTCATTGCGATCACTTCGCACGAGCTGAGGACGCCGTTGGGCGTCATCCTTGGTCACGCAACCTATCTGCATGAGGTGCTTGATCCTCAGTATGCAGATCAGGTGAATGTCATTATCAAAAATGCGGCGCGGCTCAAGGAGATCGTAGAGAGCCTCGCCAGCATGGACAACTACCGGACCGGCGGCGCCCGGGTCCACCAGGCATTCGTTCCTGTCCGCCAGATCGTCGCCGAGGTCGCGGACTCGTTCGCCGAGATGGCAGCCGAACGGCACATCACATTGCAGGCGCCGCCGCCCCCCGCAGACCTGCTCGTCGAAGCAGATCACACCAAGATCTCGATCGCCCTCGGCAACCTGGTGAAGAACGCCATCACATTTACGAACGAAGGCGGGCATATCCGCATCGCCACGGAACCTCTGCCCGGCTATGTGAAGGTCTCTGTGATCGACGACGGCATCGGCATCCCGCGCAAAGATCTGCCACGCGTGTTCGACCGGTTCTTCCAGGTGGAGGGACACCTCACGCGACGGCACAACGGCATGGGCCTGGGCCTATCCGTGGCGAAGGTCATGGTGGAAATGCATGGCGGCCGAATCTGGGTCGAAAGTGTGGAGGGAAAAGGAAGCACGTTCTCGTTCCTGCTGCCCGTACCGCCCGCTGAGACGCAGCCCGCCATGTTCTAGCAGACCCTTGCGTCTCATGTATTGATGCTCGCATGGTACCCACCTACGTCGTAGCCGGACATATCACCCGCGAATACATTTTGCCGCCAGCCGGTCAGCCCCTGCTGGACGCGCCGGGCGGAACCGCGTTGTACGCGGCTGGCGGCTTGCTGCCCTGGGACGGCAGTGCGGGCATCCTGGCGCGCGTCGGCGAAGACTATCCGCGGCCCTGGCTGAAGCAGATCGAGGCGCGCGGGCTCGACATCCGGGGCATCGAGATCCTGGAGCAAAGCCTCGACCTGCGTTCCTTCCGCGCCTACAACAATGAATTCGAAGCGACGCGCGGCTCCCCGGTATCACAGTTCGCACGCAGAGGCCTTACTTTTCCGAAGGTGCTGTTGGGCTACCAGGATCCTTCGGAAGTGGAGAAAGACCCTCGTGAGGCTGAGCTGCAGTCTCCCTTGGCAACGGCGATCCCGATGGATTTCCGCGACGCACGCGCGGTGCACCTCTGCCCGCTCGACTTTGTGAGCCACAACCACCTGACGACTGCATTCCGGGCAGGCTCGGTTGCCACGCTCACGCTCGAACCGTCAGCGGCTTACATGAATCCCAGTTTCCTGAAGGACCTGCGTGTCATCGTAACCCGGCTTACCGCCTTCCTCGCCTCGGAGGACGAGCTGCAAGCCCTGTTCTGGGGCCTAACGCACGACCCGTGGGAGATGGCGGCGGCCATTGGCGAGTACGGTTGCGACTTTATCGTCATCAAACGCGGCGGGCATGGGCAGTTGATCTACGATGTGCAGGCGCGGCGTCGCTGGGAGGTGCCCTCCTACCCCGCGCGGCCGACAGACCCAACCGGCGCAGGTGATGCGTTCTGCGGCGGATTCCTGGCCGGCTTTCGCAAAACTTATGACCCCGTGGAGGCTACGCTTTACGGAAATGTCTCTGCATCCTTGAAGATGGAAGGGACCGGGGCTTTTTACCCGCTGGATATGCTGCCCGGCCTCGCCGAGGCGCGGCTCCACGCACTGAGGGACCTTGCACGACAGATCTAGCATCGGGCCGAACCCCATGACCAATCGCTCAGAGCAACTGCTCGACCTCGCCATTCAAATCCAGCAGATCGCCGCTCCCACCTTTGCCGAGCAGGCGCGCGCGGAGTTTGTCCGCGGGCTGTTCATCCGGCAGGGTTTGCTGGATGTGACAATGGATACCGTGAGCAACGTGTATGGACGGCTGCCGGGGCGCGGCACTGCCAGGCCGCTCATCGTCTCCGCCCACCTCGACACCGTTTTTCCAGCCAACACCAGATTGGCTGTCTCCCGGGAGACGGACCGCATCTTCGGGCCGGGTATCGGGGACAACTCACTGGGAGTTGCTGCATTGTTCGGCTTGATCTGGACTCTCCGCGACCGCGGCTGCACACCTGCCGGCGACATCTGGCTCGTGGGCAATGTGGGCGAGGAAGGGCTCGGCAACCTGCGCGGCATGAACGCCGTCGCGGACCGCTTTGGCGAGGCTGTGCTCGCCTATCTTGTCCTGGAGGGGACGGCGCTGGGGCACGTCTATCACCGCGCCATTGCCGTGCAGCGCTATCGTGTTTGGGTGCGCACAGCGGGCGGGCACTCGTGGTCCGACTTTGGGCGTCCCTCGGCGATCCATGAGCTGGCGCGGATCGTCACGCAGATGACCACGCTGCCGATGCCCGCTTCTCCCCGGACAAGCCTAAACGTGGGCATGATCTCAGGAGGCACGGGCGTCAACGTGCTGGCGCCGGAAGCCAGCCTCGAGCTGGATGTGCGCTCGGAAAGCCCCGAGGTGCTCAGTACGCTGGTCGACCGCGTACAGGAGATCGTGCAAGCCGCCCGGCGCGAAGGCGTCTCCAGCGAGATCGAAATGATCGGGCAGCGCCCGTCAGGCGAGATCGACCGCAACCACCCACTCGTCAAGCTCGCAGAGCGGTGCCTGCTAGAGCAGGGCCTGGAAGCCTCATTCACATCCGGATCGACGGATGCCAATGTACCGCTGAGCCGCGGCTACCCGGCGCTCGTGCTGGGTATCACCACCGGGGGAAGCGCACATACCGTGCAAGAGTATATTGATGTCCGTCCGGTGGAGCAGGGCATGCAGCAACTGGCGTCGTTTGTCGAGAACGTATTCAGCATCCACTAACAATCTACACGCCGAGGAAATATCGAAGCCGCGCGCGCAGGGCATGCAGGATGACGAGCCAGCCTGAGCGGCGTGCACGGGACACGTCGGCTGGATGGGGCGTGAACAGTCCGGTCTCCAGCTCGGAAGCCACAGCTTCGATATGCTCGGCCGCCTGCGGTAACAGGTCCTTCAGATTTGCAGCGCGCTCGGCAGGCGTGGCGTCGATGGCAGCCGGCCGCCCCAGCCATCGCAGGCCGAGGTTGATGCTCACGAACGCCCGCTCGACGGGCAATAGCCGGTTCCAGAGCGACCAATTCCCGACCCAGGTGGGAGCTGCCACTCCGGTCCTTTCGAAGGCCTGTTCAAGGAAGACAGGAATAAGATTGTAGATCCGGTGCTGATAGAAGAGGTACAGGGCCAGCGCCGCAGCAATTACGGAGAGGATCATCAGCATCACCGGCGCCACGGCGGCAAAGTTCAACGCCCCTGCACGCGGCGTCGTTTGCGCCGTCGAAGGCCTTAGCCCGGGCCGCTCGGCGTCATCCAGCGGCCTGATGAGGTTCCGATTGGGAGTGGCGCCGCCGGATTGCGCCAGCGGGTCGCTCCGCACCAGGGGCTGCTGGCTGGCCGTCGGCTCAAACTCGACCCAGCCGAGGCCGGGGAAGAAGACCTCCGGCCATGCATGAGCATCGCGGCGCCGGACTACGTAGGTGCCCGCCGTATACTCCCCCTCCGCAAAGCCAACCGCCAGCCGCGCAGGTATGCCGATAGAGCGAAGCATGAGGACCTCGGCAGACGCATAGTAGTTGCAGAAGCCCTTCTTGTAGCTGAACAACACCCATTCTATCGGGTCGCGTCCCTCAGGCGCTGCCGGTACGTTCGTCGAGTACTGCAAGGTTGCCCGCAGGTAGCTGGTGATCGCGATGGCCTTATCATACGGGGAATCCTGCCCGGCTGTGACCCTCTCCGCCAACGCCCGGAACTCGCCGCGCAGGCTGTCTGGCACTTCGAGATAGCGGTCCTGCACCCACTTGGGATAGATCGCCGCAGTCGCACGGAGCTGTTCGACATTGGGATTGCCGATCTCGGCCCGCACCACATAGCGGTTCCCGGCCGCGAGTGTGGTCTTTGCCTGCCACGACAGAACATCGTCCAGGCCGGTCTCGACCGGCGTCACCTGGACACTGGCGGGATGGTCCAGCCAAACCGGTTCGGACGGAGCATAGATCAGGCTTTGAGTTGGCAGCTGCAATGTGAACCGTAATTGCGCCACGGTTCTGTCCTGCGTATCCGCCACCTTGAGATTGCCCGATGTCGGATTGAAGTCCCGCGTCGAGCCTGGCGACACGCTCCATTGACCATTCCGATAGGCGTCATATACGCGTCCCCGCCAGTAGTATCGCAGGCTGGACGCCGGTGGATCCAGCACATTCACCGTGAACACCGGCGAGTCGCCGACAGCCGCGTCTTGTCCCAGGGTCAGACTTGTCCCGTAGAAGTTGGCTCCCGGCCTGCCATAGGGGCCATTCAATGAAGTGACCGCATTCGAGAGACGGTCGCGAATGCCGCGGGTGATCTTCGTCCAAGTGTCGGTCGCCGCCTGCATGCTGGAGATGGATGTGGGGAACAGCCACGCGAGCAGCACCGCTGTCAGGGCGACCGTGAAGAGCGCGCCCAGGATGTTCGTCCAGGCCTCGTCATGCACATAGACCCGGCGTTCGGCCCACTCCTTCTCATTGTGAAGGAAGTATGCCCGGCCTACCAGCAGCAGGGCCAACAGCAGATAGACGCCCAGCCACCAGGAACCCCGCACTTGATAATTGGCATACACCTGGATGACCACCACAAGGATGCCCGATGGGATGATCGCCACCAGCACGTTGCGATGGCGTGCTGCCCAGTAACCGGCCGCGATCGACAGGAGCCAGAACACCAGGCAGGCAAATCCAACGAAGAAGAGCGGGGCTTTGACCGGCTGGCGATGCATGAACTGCCCGAGAGAAACCAGCAGCAGGCCGCCGACCTGCTGCAGCCGGTCCGAGAGCGACTCGGCATCCGACGCGCCGCTGATCTGCCAGGGGACAACGACCAGCGTATAGCCGACCACCAGCCAGAGAACTGCCGCCCGCTTGAACCGGCTTGCTCCCAATGCGAGGCCCAGAATGGCCCCCAGTGCAGCCAGAGTTTCCGCATAGTACAGGTGCGCGGCCCAATTGGTCGTCACAAGGCGTGCGGCGCTCACCTGCAGCAGCAGGAACACCAGCACGGCCGTCAGCCAATCCCAGCTACGAGTAAATTTGTTCACCACGTACAGAGTCTACATTAATCCTGGTGCGCGCGTCAAATCGGCGGCGCGATTGTGATTTCATATCAAATTTACGGGAAAAAAGGGCTTGCAACCCAATCTGATATAATCCAATCTGCATGCTTTCAGCCTGCAACGTGAATCATATCTTAGTATTGACCGGGACATCGGGACTTTTTTCGAAGCGCACGTTGCCAGGACTTCGTTCGCATTGGGATCCGAATGACGCTGGAGCGCGGCACTCTCCTTCATAAACGCTATCGCATCGTCGAGATTCTCGGGCAGGGCGGTATGGGCTCGGTCTATCGCGCCGTTGACGAGAACCTCGGCGTGGACGTGGCCGTTAAGGAGAATCTATTCACAACCGATGAGTATGCCCGCCAGTTCCGCCTGGAGGCGGTCATTCTGGCGAGCCTGCGACACCCCAACCTGCCGCGCGTCTCCGACCATTTTGCCGTCGGCGATCAGGGACAGTACCTCATCATGGATTTCATCGAGGGCGAGGACCTGCGCCAGCGCATGGAACGGATGGGAACGGTCACGGAGGACGATGCGGTCATGGTCGGCGCGGCCATGTGCGATGCGCTGAGCTACCTCCATACACGCAAGCCGTCGATCCTGCACCGCGATATCAAGCCCGGCAATGTGAAGATCACGCCGGAAGGCAATATCTACCTGGTGGACTTCGGCCTTGCCAAGCTGGTGCAGGGCACACAAGCCACTACCACCGGTGCGCGTGCCATGACGCCGGGCTATTCCCCTCCCGAGCAGTACGGCACTGCCCGCACAGATCCTCGCACGGATATTTACTCGCTGGGCGCCACGCTGTACGCGTCGCTGACCGGCATGATCCCCGAGGACGGGCTGGCGCGCGCCATGGATAACACGCAGCTCACGTCCCTGCGCAAGCGCAATCCAAAGGTCACCCGCAAGCTGGCTGCCGCCATTGAGAAAGCCATGGCGGTCGATCCGGCGGATCGTTATCAGACCGCCGAAGAGTTCAAGAAGGCGCTGCTCGCCTCGCGCTCGCGCACGGAGCGCACGAACGCCGACTTCACCGTCTCACCTCCTCCCGGTATCCCCTCCGGCTCCAACGGCGGCACCGCCCTCAACCACCCGGCCACTCCGAGACCGGCGACGCCGATACCGGTTTTCGTGGAGGAGCAGGGGAAGCCCTTCGTACCGCCCAAGAAACGCAAGCGCCGTAACGCGCTGCCCCTGATCCTGCTCTTCGCACTGATCGTCGCGGGAGCGGGCATCTTCATCCTCTATCCGAATGATTACTATACGAGCTTGCGAGCCTCGCTGCCGCCGCTGCCATATCTGCCTTTGCCTGTAGCGGCAGCCAGTACGGCGACACCGACGACGACGGGTGCTTCTGTACCTACGCTGGCTGCCTTTACCGCCACCCCGCAGCCGACCGCAACCTTCACGGCACTACCAACCAACACGCCGCCCTTGCCAACGCCCACCACGGTGCCGGCAGCATTGGGAGGCGGCCCGGGCCAGATCGCCTTCGCCTCGGATCGTTCCGGCATTTCACAGATCTATCTAAGCAATCTTGCTGGCACATCTTTGAAGCCATTGACCAACATGGCGAGGGGCGCGTGCGAGCCTGCCTGGTCTCCGGACGGTGCACACTTTGTGTTCGTGTCACCCTGCGAGGGACCGCGCGACTTGTCCGATCCGTTACCGAGCGACACCGCTCTCTACATCATCGGTTTGGACGGCTCCGAACCCGTCGAGCTGCCTACAGGTGGGAAAGGGGCTTCCGAGCCCGCATGGTCTCCCGATGGAAAGAGTATTGCCTTCACCTCTGCGCGGGAGGGTCAGCCGCT
>DATKAF010000313.1:0-20426 GCA_035498395.1 Anaerolineales bacterium | reverse complement strand
GAGCCCGTTGAGGTGCTTTACCAGGGTGGTCTTGCCTGAGCCGTTCTGCCCGACGATGGCAACCTGCTCGCCGTCCTCGATGGAGGTCGTGATGCCGCGCAAAGCCTCGACCCCGCCCGGGTAGGTGAAATGCAGGTCGTCGATGCCGATCCTCACCGGCTGCTCCTGTGGGAGAAGCCGGCGGCGGCCTCGTCGAGCGTGACGGGCAGAGGACGGTCGGATGGCCATAGATCACGTTCCCGGGCCCGGCGTGCGACCGACGTGTAGCGCGAGATGCCGAAGCCCTTGTCGAGCAGCGCGTCGGACGTGAGCACCTCGCCGGGCTTGCCATCGAGCAGGACATGACCCTGATAGAGGGCCACGACGCGGTCCGCGAAAGCGGCGATCCACTCGGTCTTATGCTCTGCCATGACAACCGTCAGGCCGCGCTCAGCGAGCGAGCGGATCAGTCCGAAAACCTCGCGGGTGCCCGCCGGGTCCATCTGGGAGGTCGGCTCGTCGAGCACCAGGACGCGCGGCTGCATGACAAGGATGGACGTGAGGGCAACGCGCTGCTGCTGACCGCCCGAAAGGGAATAGGGAGAGCGGTCAGCCAGATCGCGTATGCCGCCGAGAGAGAGCGCCTCGTCCACGCGAGCCCTGATCTCATCGGGAGGAACGCCGAGGTTCTCCAGCCCGAACGCGACCTCTTCGAAGACCGTGTACTTGGCGCCGGATATCTGATTAAACGGGTTCTGGAAGGCGAGACCAACTTGCAGCACCCACTCATTCAGAGTCGACGAGCCGGCCTGCATGCCGGCAACCTGCACCTTGCCCTGCAGATCGCCCCTGAAGAAGTGAGGAATAAAGCCGGAGAGGGTATAGCACAGGGTGGACTTGCCCGCGCCATTGGGGCCAATGATGGCAACGAACTCGCCCTCTTCGACGCGCAAGTCAATATCGGCAAGGGCGAGGCCGGAGCCGATGGGGTATCGATAGGACACATGCTCTAGCTCAATAAGCGCCATGCAAAGCCCGCAACGACGAGGAGAGCTGCCCCCGCAGTCAACACCGCCCTGATACGTTTCTGAAGGAGCGAGTCGGGTATTTCCACGACGCTGGTCTCCTTGTGGTTTGAATTGAAGGCGCGCGCCTCGATGGCGATGGCCCGTTCTTCCACATCGACCAGGCTGCCCAGCACGAGGGGCACAACGAGCGGCACCAGCGCGCGCGAGCGCACGAGCAGATTCCCCTCCGTCTCGAGCCCGCGAGAACGCTGCGCGTCAAGGACCGTCTGAGCCCGGGATTGGAAGCGCGGGATGATCTGCAGGGTGGTGACGAAGATATAGGCTATGCTGCCGGGGAACCCGGCCTGCTTCAGTGAGATCATGAGCATATCCGGCCGCGTGGTGAGGGAAAACAGTATGAAGCTGCTCATGACGAGGAGAATCCGGCCAATACTGATGAAGGCAAACGCGACGCCCTCTTTCTTGAGAGCCAGCGGTCCCAGGGAAACCAGGTCTTCGCCATGCCCCCAGAACAGGCCCTGGATCAGTAGAACGGAAAGCGCGAACGGCCATGTAACGCGCCAGACAGAACGAAGATGGATGCCCAGCACCTTCCCCCATGCCGCCAGCGGCAGGATGCCAAAGGCGACGACGAAATAAGACGTCCAAGGGCCCGGCAGCGTGAAGCCTGCCACCAGAACGAAGAGCACATAGATTCCCTTGGTGAGGGGGTGCAGCTTATGTAGCCCGCTGTCGCGGGCTACATAGAGGCTAAAGTCATTCATCGATCCGTCTAACGATCAAAATGTCCTGAACCTGGCAGGCAATGCCCGGAGAATAAGCCATACGATCATATAGGAGGTCATCTTATCAAACGGGTCGGATACCGCACCCTGAGCCATCACGGAGGACAGAATACCGGCGCCACTGGCGCGGAAGGCTGCAACCAGAAGGTCGGTCCCGGCCCCGGTCACGCCGCCGAACACGTAGGCGGCCATCGGAGCCGAGATGATGGCAGCGACCACACCGGTCGCAAGGCCGGCCAGCCCGGCATAACCTCCGTTACGCAGGAAGAACCAGCCGACCAAGGCTCCCGCGATAATTGCCAAAAGGAAGACGATGGAGTAGCGGGAGAGCAGCTCACCCGGCGTCGGATAGGTAGTGTAACCCGTCGCATCGGTCTGGCGATTCAAAAAGGCGGTCAGGAAATAGGCAAGGGTGAAGAAGAACAGGATGCCAATCACGACCGACAACCAACGCGGGGATTCCATTTGAAACACGCCCCGGCGACCGAAGAAGCCTGCCATCAGGCCGATCACGGCTGCCACATAAAAGAAGGGCGCGACGTTGGGCGTGAACAAACCCCAGATGAGGTTTGCCAGCGCGCCGGTCAGCGCGCCAGCCCAAGGGCCTGCAACGGCGCCGACCAGAACGGTGCCGATGCTATCGAGATAGACCGGCAACTTGAGGTAAATGACCAGAGTGCCGACCGCAATGTTGATGGCTATCGCCACCGGTATCAAAACAAGAGTGCGAGTGGTAAAGTCCTTCTTGATCGAATCAAACATTTCCATCCTCCTTCTCTGAGTTGATAAGCTGTCTGTTTCCTGGAGCCGGGCTTGGCGTCTGAAACCTCATTATCTACGAGCTTGCGATCCGCCGGCAGGCTGCATCTTCCGGGCCAGCTGCTCCATCCGCGACAAAAATAACTGCATGAACTCATCGACGCGGACGCCGAGAGCAACTCTCATGTTGGCGGGCTGCTTGGTCATCCTGTAAAAATCGGCGAAGGTCTTGCCGAGCGAAACGCCGCCCGAGAGATCCACGTCGACGTAATGCTCCTCATAGTCGCACAGACCCGGAGCAAATGCGAGCGCCAGAGCCAGGGGATCGTTGATGATGCAGCCGTCGATCTGTTGATACTCGTCATGGAATTCCATGTAGAAGCGGGTGGAATCCGCAATGAAGCGCGAGATCGGGGAGTCGATGCGCTGGAGACGCTCCACATGCGCCCGGGTAAGCACACACTGATACGTCACGTCGAGCGGGACCAGCGTGATCGGCATGCCGCTGTGGAAGACCATGTGGGCGGCGTGAGGGTCGACGCACACATTGAACTCGGCGAGAGGAGTGGTGTTGCCCTGGTGGCGAATGGCACCGCCCATGACGATGACCTCGCACACGGCCTTGACGATGCCGGGTTCCTTGCGCAGGGCGACCGCGACGTTGGTGAGGGGACCGATACAGACGAGGGAGATCTCGCCGGGGGCGGACATGATCCTATCTATCAGAAAATCAACGCTGTGCGGGGGAGTGGGTATGGCGTCCGCGCTGGGGAGAGTCGCATAGCCAACACCTGCGTTGCCGTGTGTTTCGGGCGCGAGCAGGGACGGCTGAACGAGGGGGAGCGAGAAGCCCCGCGCAACGGGGATGTGGGAAGACCCTGCAAGCTCGAGAACACCGAGCGCATTGGCAAGGGCGTTATCCACCGAGCAATTGCCGTGGACAACGCTGATGCCCTCAATGCTCAGCTCAGGCGAGGCGATGGCGAGCAGAATTGCGAGGGAGTCGTCTATTCCGGGGTCGGTATCGAAGAGGATACGTTTTGGAGGCATGGGCGAAAAGTGCACGCGAGCGGGGTGTTCGAGCCGGGGCGCGACCGGTCATCAGACCGCCTGAAATCAGTCCGAGCAGATGAGCCTGGTTACTTCCTCTGCAGTTGGCAAGGAGGGCTGCGCGCCGAAGCGCGAGGTCGCCAGGGCACCGCAAGCGCAGGCATATTGTACGGCATCTTTAATGGATTTGCGCCGTGCCAGAGCGAAGGCCATGCCACCGATGAATGCGTCACCAGCTGCGGTGGTATCCACGGGCTTCACCTTGTAAGCCGGCACATATACCTTACTGGACCTTCCCATAAGGAGGGCGCCCTTCGCACCCAGTGTAACGACGATGTTGGAAGCGCCGCGCTTCAGAAGCGACTGAACGGCGGACTCCAGGGATGCCTTATCCTTAACATGTTTTCCAGAAAGCAAACCCAGCTCCGTCTCGTTGGGAACAAGGTAATCGGCGAGCTTGATGAGGTCATCGGGGATGTCGTGAGCGGGAGCAGGGTTCAGGATGACGCGGACACGTTTTCGGCGCGCCATGCGAGCGGCACTCATAACAGTCTCCAGCGGGATCTCGAACTGGAGGAGTAGCAGCTTCGCACCGGCGAACATGTCCGGTTCGAGGTCCTCCATGGTGACCTTTGCATTGGCGCCCGGCGAGAGGACGATGCTGTTCTGGCCAGCGGAATCCACGATGATGATGGCGGTACCCGTGGCAGCCGAGCCATCGCGCAGGACACGGCGCACATCCACTTTATTGCGCTTGAGGTTTTCGATCAGGGTCGAGCCGAAGGGGTCGGCTCCAACGCAGCCAACCATGGCAACGCTGGCGCCCAGGCGGGCGGCAGCGACAGCCTGGTTTGCGCCTTTGCCGCCGGGGATGGTGGCCAAATCCTCGCCCTGGATGGTCTCACCGGGAGAGGGGAAACGAGGCGAGCGGACGACGAGGTCTGCGTTGAGGCTGCCAACGACAACGATATCGGGCATGGCTGCACTAATTAGCTAGCGGCGCGGGACGGCATTCCACCTTCACCAGCTAATGTCGACCGGAGTGCCGATATCGACCCAGTTGTATAGCTGGAGGGCCTCCTGGGAGCCCAGGACGACACAGCCGAAGGATATCGGCGTGCCGAGGAAGCCGGCCCAGAGGGTGTTGCCATTCGGGAGAATGGGGAGGGCGTGAATCCCGTTTTCGAGGCTGCCTGAGTAGTAGATGCCCAACCAGTCGGGCATCCATATATTCCAGGTGGCGCCATACGCATTGGGAATCTTATCGAGCACGCTGAAACTGCCGATGCGGGTGGAGTGCTGCATGCCGGTCGAAGCGACGAAACTGAAGACCAACTGACCGTTCTGATATGCGGTGAGGTGCTGGTCGGAGATGCTCACGTAGATATATTTGCCGCCGGGCGAGGACAGCGAGGCAGGCTGAACGGACTGCGCGCCGAGCGGGGCTGACTGCATATCCGGATAGGTCATGACCAGCAGCGGCGGGGTAGCTGTCGAGGCGGGAGCAGGCGCATCCGTCGGAGGCGGAAGCGGTGTAGAAGTCTCGGTGGGGACAGGCGAGGGGGTGTAGGTCGGCTTGGCGATATCCACAGCGGCCCACGATACGGGCTTGCCTGCGGCGGAGGGCGAGGGCTGAGGGCGGGATACCAGGCCGGGCGACATCGCCAGCGTCGCGCCAGAGATCAGAGTTACCATCAAGATGGCGATCAAAGCGATAGACCAAAAGGCGGAAGAACCCCGATCTCGGTCGGCTGTCTTGCTGGAAGTCATATGAAGCACCTTTGAAGACTTTGTTGAACCAGACGACCAGCGTACACCGGTGAATCCCACCGAAATGGTGGGACCCTCACCTTGCGCTTAGGTTACCACAGAAGCAATTTTCCGTTCCTCACCAAAGCGTAGCAAAATCACGCTGGCAAACACCAGCATGCTGCCGAATATCTGGACCGCCGTGAGCTGTTCCTGGAAGAGCAGATAGGCCCACAAGGCGGTGAACGCAGGTTCCAGGGCGCCGATCAGGTTGGCAACGGTGGCGGATAGGTAGCCCAAGCTTACGAGATAGAGGCCGTAACCGCCGATGGTGGGGCCGATGCCGAGCAGAATGAGCACAGCCCAGCCGCCCCATGCGGAGTCCAGCCAGAGGAAGTTGGCGACGGGGTCCTGGCCTCCCAGAAGACTGAACAACACGTTGAATACGAACAGGAAACACACGGCGGTGCCGAAACCGAACAGCATCGTGGTCCAGGGGTCGATGCCCTTGTTGGAAGAGGTCTTGCCGATCATTGTGTAGCACGCAAACAGCAGGCCGGTCAGCAGGCCGAAGACGATGCCGGCGGCATTGACCTGCCAGGCGGCGGGGTCGGCTGCGCCCGAGACCAACACAATGCCGACCAGGCTCAGAATGATGGCGACGACCTTGACGCGGGTGATATGCTCGCGCAGGATGAAATGCGCCAGCACGGCCGTCATGGCGGGCGAACTGAATGCCAGTACCGTGGCAACCGCGGCGCCGTTGTACTGCACGGAGAACGTCCACATGGAATTAAATACAGCCAGGGTCAGCCCGTACAGCAGGAAAAATGACCAGAACGACGGGTTCAGGCGGAAGCGCCAGCGGCTGAACAGGGCGAAGGCAACCGTCAGACCTGCAACGACGAACAGCTCGCGCCAGAAGGCCAGCACCAGAGACGGCAGATGGTACGCCCGGCTGAGGTAGCTGATCAGGATGCCCGTGAAGGAGAGCATCACGGTGGCCCCCAGACCAAACAGGTATCCCGGCGAAGATCTTCTGGTTGAATCCTGCACGACAGCTCCTTAAAGAAAAAGCCCTGCATTAGCAGGGCTTGGGCCAGTGCCCCCATGGAGATTCGAACTCCAGTTTAAGCCTTGAGAGGGCTTCGTCCTGGGCCCCTAGACGATGGGGGCTCGTGCTCAAGGGCATGAGCGGCGAGATTGTATCATCTGGATGCGAAGGAGTCAATTCAAGAGGAAAGGCTAACGCTGCTCAAGCTACGGAATCCGGCGGGCCCTGCCGAAGATCACTCGACGATATAGATGACCACTTGCTTGGGTCCGTGGACGCCAATCGTAAGCGCCATCTCGATATCGGCGGTGCGGGACGGGCCAGTGATGAGAACTGAGGCAGAGGCAGCCGGGATATCGGGTCGGGAAAGCGCCTCCTCCAACGAGCCAAGGATCAGGGAGGCAGGGAGCACAGCGATGTGAACGTCGGGCAGGAGACTGGCGGTCAGCGGACGACCGGGGCCGGAGGTGATGAGAAGCGTGCCCGTTTCGGCAATGCCGGCCGCGGCGCCAGTGATACCGACCTTCAGCAGAGGATCCGGCTCGCCTGTCAAGGCGATGCCAGCCGCGGTGAGGCGGGAACGGTCCAAGCCTTCAATGGGATCCCAAGCCATCGCCTCGGCAGCCCCTGCTTGCTTCAGATCGTTGATGAGCGTCTCGGAGAGGTGGGCGGCAGCGACGCGGCGAACGACCACGCCCAGCGCCTCTGCCTCGCGGGTGAACTTTTCAACCAAGGGCAAGGCATTTTCCTGGACGGCGGCAGGTGGCGGCGATATTGCAGGCGGCGCCGGCTGAGCCTCCGGTAGTGGCTCCGACGGCTGAAAGCGTTGGCGAAACGATTTCGAAGCGACTCGAGGGAAATCCTTGCTGTAGCCCCAGCCCGTGAGGGCAGGGATGCGGAACCAGTCTGACGAGGTAGAGAGAATCCTCGTCGCAAGGCCTCCGAAGAACTGGGAAATGGTAAAGAGGCGGGGTGAGGAGCCGATGATGCCGTACAGATGCAGGCCAAAGCGGCTGAGATGTGAGAGGCCAACCCCTCTCTCTGATGAAGTGCCCTCACTGCCTCCGGCGCGAACGCGGGTCAGCAGCCGAGGCAGGTCGATATCGACGGGGCAGGCATCTTTGCAGGCCCCGCAGAGCGAGGAAGCTTGGGCGAGATGCCCAAACTGTTGAAGGCCTAGCAAGCCCGGCGAAACGATCGAGCCGATGGGGCCGGGGTAAGGAGCGATGGATCCGTCCGAGCCGACGTAGGCGTGACCGCCGATCTCACGGAATACCGGACACACGTTCAGGCAGGCGCCGCAGCGGATGCAGTAGAGCGCCTCTTTGAGTGGAGAGCTGCGCAAACGCGAGCGCCCGTTGTCGACCAGCACAAGATGACGCTCGCGCGCCCCATCCACTTCACCCGGGCGGCGCGGGGAATTGATCAACTGAGTGTAGACGGTGAGCTTCTGCCCCGTGGCAGAACGGGGAAGGAGTGACAGCATGAGGGCAAGGTCCTGCAATGATGGGACCAGACGCTCCATACCCATCAGCGCGATGTGGGCCGGCGGGAGAGTGGTGCACATGCGGCCGTTGCCTTCATTGGTTACGGTAACGACCGTGCCCGTTTCCGCGACGCCAAAGTTGACACCGGATATGCCGACATCGGCGGTGAGGAACACGTCACGGAGAAGCCTGCGGGCCGCGGCGGTCAGAGTTGGGATGTCCTCGGTGTAGGGAAGACCTAGCTTGTCGTGGAACAACTGGCCGACCTCGAAACGGCGAAGGTGAACGGCGGGCGTGATGAGGTGCGCCGGTTTCTCACCGCGCAGCTGGACGATGTATTCGCCAAGGTCGGTCTCGACAACCTTGATGCCGCGGCGTTCCAGGGCATTGTTCAGCTCGATCTCCTCGGAGACCATGCTCTTGGACTTGGCGATCAAGGCCTGTCGCCCGGGCGGGGCCGAGCTCTGCGCGATCTGCAGGATGATGCTCACTGCCGTGGCGGCATCCTGCGCACGGTGCACGATCACGCCGTTGCGGGCTGCATTGGCAATGAACTGATCTACGTATTCGTCCAAGTGCTCAATGACATCGGCACGGACCGCATGCGCCCGCTTGCGACGCTCGCGCCAATCGGGGAGAGACTCAAATGCAGCATCCCTGCCGCTGACGCGTCGCAGTGCATTGCCGTCGAGGGCGGCCTGGAGGGAGGCATTGGAGATGGAGGCCCGGATGCGGGACCGGAGCAGTGGGAGCGTCATCGGGCCCCGTAGCGATGATCCAGGACTTGCGCGATGTGAACGACCTGCTGCGGCAATTTCTGCCTGCGCAGCCCGCCCTGGAGATGCATCAGGCAGCCCGCGTCACAGACAACCAGGGTCGGCGAGCCGGTGGACTCGAGATTGCCTATTTTGCGCATCAGCATCTCAGCGGAAAGCTCGGGGTGCTCGACGGAGAAGATGCCGCCGAAACCGCAACAATCCTGCGCTTCCGGCAGCGCGCGGACTTCCGCGCCGTGGACGTTATCCAGCAGGAGCCGCGGCTGGCGATCGATACCGAGGCCGCGATGCAGGTGACAGGTGGGGTGATAGGTGAGCGCGCCATCCCAGTGCGCGCCGACGTCCGAGACATGCAGCACGTCCACGAGGTACTCGGTGAACTCGTAGGTGCGAGCAGCGAGGGACTGCGCGCGCGGCAGCCAGATGGCATCCCCGGCAAACAACTCCGCGTAGTTGTGGCGGATCATGTGGGCGCACGAGCCGGAGGGGATGACCACTTCGCCCGCTGCCCCTTCGAACGTGCGGATGGTGTGCTCGGCGATCTTGCGCGCGTCGGCTCGGAGGCCCGCGTTGAAGGGAGGTTGACCGCAGCAGGTCTGATCGCGGGGAAAATCCACAGCCGCGCCAAGGCGGCGAAGCACTGCGACCATCGAAAGGCCGACCTCGGGGAAGAACGTATCGACGAGGCACGTGACGAACAGCTGCACATTACGCATGTGTAAATTTTAGTACAAAAGCGTGTGGTATTATTTGTCGGCTATGGACCTATTCCGGGCGCAGCCACCGCAGCCCTTCAACCTTCCCAAGCGCCTGGCTCGACTGGGCGAGTTCGCTTACAACATGTGGTGGACGTGGCATCCGGAGGCGACACGCGTCATCGGACGGCTCGACTATGACCTGTGGGAGCGGCTGGACCACAACCCCATCCGGCTTCTGCGCGAAACCAAACGAAAGCGATTGAGCCAGGCGGCGAAGGACAAGGATTACCTGGCAAACTACGACCGGGTGTTCGCGGCGTACGACGCGTATTTCGCCGAGGGCAACACCTGGGCAGTCCAGAGCCATCCCGAACTGAAGAATCGCCCGGTCGCGTATTTCTCCATGGAATACGGCCTGCACGAGAAGCTGCCGATCTATTCCGGCGGTCTCGGCGTGCTGGCGGGAGATCACCTGAAAGAGGCAAGCGACCTTGGGCTCCCGCTGGTCGCCATCGGGCTGCTGTATGCCGAGGGCTACTTCACGCAGCGCATTACCGAAGACGGCTGGCAGCTGGATATCAACCGGGTCATCAACTACGGCGACCTTCCCGTCATGCCCGTGCTGACGGATGACGGGCGGCGGATGACCGTGGAAGTGGAATTCCCGGACCGCACCGTATCGGTACAGATCTGGGAAGTACACGTGGGGCGAGTCCCGCTGTACCTGCTGGATTCCAACATCGAGGCCAACACACCGGCGGACCGGGCCCTGACGGCGCGGCTCTACTGGGCCGACCTGGACCACCGCATCATGCAGGAGATGGTGCTGGGCATCGGGGGCGTCCGTGCGCTGCGGGCACTGGGCTATAACCCGTCGGTATGGCACATGAACGAGGGGCATGCGGCTTTTCTGACGCTGGAACGCGCCCGCGAACTGGTGAAGACCGGACACTCGTACGAGGAGGCGATCGCCAGCACGCGTGGGCAGAATATTTTCACGACCCATACGCCGGTTCCCGCTGGGAACGACGAATTCCCGCTTTGGCTGGTGGAGAAATACCTGTCCACGTTCTGGCCGCAACTCGGTCTGGAGCGCGAAGCGTTCTTCGATATTGCGCGGCGGAAATTCCCTTCCAACGAGACGTTCAGCATGGGAGTGCTGGCGCTGAAGAACTCCGATGGGCGCAATGCGGTCTCGGAGCTGCACGGACAGGTGGCGCGCAGGATGTGGAACTTCCTGTGGCCCGATTGCCCCGAAAACGAAGTGCCCATCACACACGTCACGAACGGCGTGCACACGATGAACTGGATGGCACGGCGCCTAAACCGGCTGCTAGACCGATACCTTGGCGACGACTGGTACGACCGCCTGGACGACGAGCGCACCTGGTCGATGGTGGAAGATATACCGGATGCCGAGATGTGGGCACTGCGTGTGCACCTGAAGCGCAAGCTGGCGTTCTATATGCGGGAACGCGTGCGCGGGCGCTGGACGGAGGGCGGCTACCACCCGGTGCAGGTGGTATCGTCCGGGGTATTGATCAACCCCTATGCCCTCACGATCGGCTTCGCAAGGCGCTTTGCGACGTACAAGCGCGCCGGACTGATATTCACGGATGTGGAGCGCCTGCTGAATATCATCAACAGGCCGAACATGCCGGTGCAAATCATCTTCGCGGGCAAGGCGCACCCGGCGGACGATGCGGGCAAGCTGCTGATCCAATCGGTGTACCGACAGGTGAAACGGGCTGAGACCGGCGGCCGGGTCGTGTTCCTGGAAGATTATGATATGAACCTGGCGCGCTACCTGGTGCAGGGCGTGGATGTATGGATGAACACGCCCCGACGCCCGATGGAGGCCAGCGGAACATCGGGGATGAAGGCTGCGTTGAACGGCGGATTGAACTTCTCCATCCTGGACGGCTGGTGGCGCGAGGCCTATAACGGCGAGAACGGCTGGGCGATCGGGGAGGACCAGAACCTCGATACTCCTGCGAAGCCCGAGGCAGAGCAGGACGCGCTGGATGCGGCGAGCTTGTATGATACCCTGGAGAACGATATCATTCCGCTGTACTACGAGCGCGACTCGAAAGAGATCCCGCACAAGTGGCTGAAGCGGATGAAGGAATCCATGCTAACGGTGACGCCCCGGTTCAGCACGCGGCGCATGGTGAAGGAATACATCGAAAGGCTGTACGTCCCGGCGCTCAAGTAGCCTGCTGCCTGCCAAGTTGCCAGGGGGATATGAGTGGATGTGCTGTCATTCTTCCTGAACGATTCGAGCGAGGTGAACGATGTTGGAACTTGTCTCTTCCCCGGCGGCGTGGATCGGCGCGCTGACCATCTTCGGTCTGCGGATCACCGATATGTCCTTGGATACGCTGCGCATGCTGTTCGTGGTGCGCGGGCGGAAGGGAGTCGCGTGGTGGCTGGGGTTCTGCCAATCGGCGGTGTTCGTGATCGCGATCACACGCGTGCTCTCGAGTCTGAGCAACCCGCTGGTCGTGCTCGGCTACGCGGCGGGGTTCGCGACCGGCAACGTGATCGGCATGATGATCGAGGAACGGCTGGCCATCGGGCACATCCAGATCCAGATTGTCAGCCCGGGACACGGGCATGCCCTGGCGAAAGCGCTGCGCGATGCCGGTTACGGCGTGACGGAGATACCGGCCCGCGGCAAAGACGGAATGGTGGGGCTGCTGAGCGCTAGCGTGCTGCGGAAGGACCTGGCACGCGCCAAACAGATCGTGCACGAGACCGACGCGGAGGCCTTCATGACGTCCGAGGACGTGCGACCGATACGCAGAGGGTTTTGGAGGGCGTAGTGCCAGTGGCCGGTTGGCAGTTGTCAGTTGGCAGTAACCAGTTACCAGTAACCAGTGAGCAGTGATTCGTGGCTCGTGATTCGTGAGTGGTGACAGGTATTGGGCAACGGATCGATGCGAAGCATGAGCAGGTTGATCGCTTTAGAGGATGGATGAGATGACGCCTGAAATCACTGTTGCGGAGTTGGCCGAGAAGTTGGCGTCGGCGGACCCATTCGTGCTGCTGGATGTGCGCGAGCCGTGGGAAGTTGCACGGGTAAAGATCAACGATGCGCGAGTGATCGTCAAGCCGATGAGCGAGCTGGCTCAGCGCGGGCTGGAGGCGCTGCCGGATGCGGCGCGCGACTCTGATGCGAACCTTTACGTGTTGTGCCATCACGGCGTCCGCAGCGCGAATGTCACCGATTGGCTGGCCTCCCAAGGCTGGACCAACGTGTTCAGCGTGGCAGGCGGAATCGACGATTATGCGCAGCGAATCGACCGTGAGGTGGGGACCTACTAGCGTCCAGCGTTGAGATGGCGGCAGATGCAAACGCTGAAAACAAAAGGCTGAGAGCCGATGGGGACTCTCAGCCTTATTGATGCTGCAAGACAGGGCTATTTGGCGAAGACGAACTTGCCGTCCTTGTAGAAGGGCTGACCGTCGGCGAGCATCTCGGAGTCGCGGCGCATGTCGCAGATCATGTCCCAGTGGATGGAGGACTTGTTCTTCGAGCCGGTCTCCGGATAGCCGGCTCCCAGAGCCATATGGAAGGAGCCGCCGATCTTCTCGTCGAAGAGGATGTTGCCCGTGAAGCGGTCGATGTCGCGGTTGGTGCCGATGGCAAACTCGCCCAGGTAGCGGGAACCGCCATCTGACTCAAGCATCTTGACCAGGTAATCCTGGTTCTTTCCGGCTGTAGCAGTGGTCACGCGGCCGTTGCTAAAGGTGAGCTCCGCGCCCTCGACGGCCACGCCTCCATAGATGGCGGGGTATGTGAACTTTACCCAGCCATTGACCGACTCCTCCACGGGACCGGTGAATATCTCGCCGTCCGGCATGTTGTAGACGCCGATGGAGTTGCTAAATTTGCGGCCCTTGATGGAGAGCGTCAGGTCGACGTTGGGACCATGGAGGACGACCTGCGACTTATCAGAGAGAAAATCGATGACCATCTGCTGTTCCGCAGCCGTGCTGTTCCAATAGGCGATGGGGTCCTCTTCCCCGGCGTGGACGGCGTTGAACACAAAATCCTCGTATTCCTTGAGGCTCATGCCCGCGTCCTGCGCGTAGGCCTCGGTAGGGTAGAGGGTCGTGACCCATTTGAACGCGCCTTCGGCGCCGCGGCGCATTTGGGCCTCCGTAATGGAGCTGAGAGCCTTGCTGCGGCGCTGGGCCTTGAGAGGGTCGATGTTCGTGGTCCCGCGGGTATTCGTCGCGGAGTGGATACGAATACGCCCCTCGAACTGCTCGTAAGCGAGCTTGTAGAAGGCAGGGGTGAAATCCAGCTGCGCGTCGCGTGCATAGGTGAGGTAGAACTCGTCCTGGCTCAACGGCATCATGCCGGGCAAGGCAACCAGCGGCTGAGGGAGGCCGCCTCGCTCCAGGATCTGGATGAACACTTCACGGACCAGGGGCTCGGCGGCCGTGGTGGCTTCGATCAGAATGCGATCTCCAGGCGCGACGCGGGTGGAGTGCTCCACGAGGATCCGGGCGTATCGCTGAACGCGAATATCAGACATTACATCTCCTGCCTTATGATGATCGCTGGAAAAGAAGCGGAACGGATTATAACATGTGGACATGGGGTATACTTTTTTAAGAACAGAGAGTAGAGAGAAGAGGGTAGAGGATCGAGAATAGAAGATAAAGACATGAAACAACTATTGCAGAACATGCGCGATGGGAAGACCGTCGTGGAGGATGTACCCGTGCCCGAGGTGCGGGTGGGCACAGCGCTCGTGCGAACGGCAGCCAGCCTGGTTTCGGCGGGCACGGAACGAATGGTGGTCGAATTCGCTGAGAAGTCGCTGGTCGGCAAGGCCCGCTCGAGACCCGACCTGGCGAAACAGGTGATCGAGAAGGCGCGACGCGAGGGCTGGCTCAGCACGGTGCAGGCAGCGTTCAACCGGCTCGACCAGCCGATGGCGCTCGGGTATTCATCGGCGGGAACCATTATGAGCTTGGGCGGGAACATGCAGGGCCTCCGGCTGGGGCAGCGGGTAGCGTGCGCCGGAGGCGGGTACGCGGTACACGCGCAGTACGCTGTGGTGCCGCGCAACCTGCTGGCAGCGCTGCCGGACGACGTAAGCTTCGAGGCGGGGGCGTTTGCGACGCTGGGAGCGATCGCCATGCATGGCTACCGGCTCGGGCAGCCACAGGTTGGCGAGCGTGTAGCGATCATCGGACTGGGGCTGCTGGGCTATCTGGCAGCGCAGATCGCGGCGGCGGGCGGGTGCAGCGTGCTCGGCATCGACGTTGACCCGAAGCGGGTGGCGCTCGCGGATTCGATGGGTATCCGGGCGGTCCTGCGGGCGGAGGCGGCGGAGGCTGGCGGAGCGTTCACCTCCAACCGCGGCTTCGACGTGGTGCTTATCTGCGCAGATACGGCCTCGAACGATCCGGTGGAGCTGGCAGCGACCCTGGCGCGCGACCGGGGGAGGATCGTGGCGACCGGCGCGGTCGGCCTTGAGATCCCGCGCAAGCCGTATTACGAGAAGGAACTGTCTTTCATCAATTCGCGGTCCTATGGCCCCGGGCGTTATGATGCTTTGTATGAAGAGGGTGGGAATGATTACCCGGCGGGATATGTACGCTGGACCGAAGGGCGGAACCTGGAGTCGGTCGTCGAGCTGATGGGCCGCGGGCAACTCAAGGTGGAACCGCTCATCACGCACCGCTTCCCGATCGAGGAGGCGGCGCAAGCCTACGAAGTCATTACCGGAAAGAAGAAGCAAGCATTCCTGGGCGTGCTGCTCACGTATGAGCAGACGAATGAAGAAGGGGCAAAGAGGATCGAGTTTCCGAGGGCTTCGGCTCAGGCCTCGGATGTGAGGCTGGGAGTCATCGGGGCTGGGAACTTCGCCAATGCGACGCTGCTGCCTGCACTCCGAAAGATTCAGGGCATTGAACTGGCGGGGATCGCTTCTGCGGGCGGGCTGCACGCGCAGTATGCCGCCAAGAAATATGGCTTCCGCTATGCCTGCTCGAGCGCGGAAGAGATCATCGGGGATGTGAGCATCAACACGGTCGCGATCCTGACCCGGCACGATACGCACGCGGAGCTTGCCATACAGGCGCTTAAAGCGGGGAAGAACGTGTTCGTGGAGAAGCCGCTCGCGATCAATGCCGATCAACTAGCGGTGATCCAGCGGCAGCTAAAACGGAACGACAACGGCCTGCTGACGGTGGGCTTCAACCGGAGGTTCGCGCCGCTGGCGGGGCGGCTGGCTGAGTTTTTTAGAGGTCGCGGGGAGCCGATGCACATCCATTACCGCGTCAACGCAGGATACATCCCGGCGAACCACTGGACCCAGGACCCGCTGGTGGGCGGAGGGCGGATCATCGGCGAGGCATGCCACTTCGTGGATTTCATCAGCTTCCTGGTGGGCGAGGCGCCGGTGTGTGTGAGCGCGCAGGCTCTGCCGGACAGCGGTAAGTACCGCGAAGACAACGCCAGCATCACGCTGAGCTTTCCGGATGGATCGATCGGCGTCATCGATTACCTGGCAAACGGAGATAAGTCGCTCGCGAAGGAACGAGTGGAAGTCTTCTGCGGCGGCAAGGTGTCAACGCTGGAGGATTTTCGACGGCTGCAGACGGTGACGGGCGGGAAGCGCCAGGATGTGAAAACGGCGCAGGACAAGGGGTGGAAAGATGAATGGGCTGCATTTGCGAAGGCCATCAAGCAGGGAGGAGAGCCGCCGATACCGTATGTGCAGTTGATCGGGGTGACGAAGGCAACCCTCGCGGCGGTGGAGTCGATCCATACACGCCAACCCGTGGAAGTCTAAAGACCGGACATCGATTGAGGGCGGAGGAAGCCGGATTTCGTTGTGGTTTAATTGAGGTCGTGCCATCTCTGCTGACTTCCCTCAAGGCCCTAATCCAGCTTGGCCCCGAGCCACTCCTGCTCTATGCTCTCTATGAACTAGGGTTGCGGACAGGGCGTTACAGAAGGGTGGAGAAGAAAGCCGGCGAAAGCAAACCGAAGGCCGGGGCGCTCAAGCCATTACTGGCATTACCGCGGCGGGACGATATTCTCAAGGTTGCGGGACAGAAGGGCGCCGCAACGCTTCTCCAGGAAGCGGATGAGATAGTCGCCGGAAACGTACGATCGTTCGGAGGAGAGCCGGCGCCTCTGCACCTGACGTTTGATCGGCCGCTCCAGCATTGGAGCGAATACGAAACCGGCAGGGCCTCCATTCCATATCCACCCGGTGCGATCCATGATGTGAAATTCGTGTGGGAGCCGGGCCGGTTCGCCTGGGCGCTTAAACTCGGCCGCGCATACCAGATCAGCGGAGATGACAAGTATGCGGAGACGTTCTGGGGCTATCTTGAGGAATTCAACCGGGGCAACCCTACTTACCTTGGCCCCCACTGGATGAATGGTCAGGAGGTGGCCCTCCGGCTGATGGCACTGCTGTGGGCGGTGCAGCTTTTTGAGTCCGCGGCAGCATCGAACGCAGAACGGAAGAGGCGCCTCGTCACAGCCATCGCGGAGCATGCGCGGCGCATCGCACCCACACTGGTCTACGCGCGCTCGCAGAACAACAATCATCTCGTGACCGAGTCAGCAGCCCTGTTTGCGGCGGGCACGGCGCTGGGAGAGTCGAAGTGGCGCGCGATCGGCTGGCGATGGCTGAACCATGCGCTCCAGCGACAGATCAGCTCGTACGGGGAATATATCCAGCACAGCACGAACTATCACCGCGTGATGCTGCAGGCGGCGCTGTGGGCGGATGCGATCGTGCGGCGACAAGGTGAGCACTGGCCTCCTGAAACGCTAGAAGCGCTGATGCGGGCCTCGCATTGGATGTTCTCGATGATCGACCCGATCTCGGGCAGGACGCCGAACCTGGGAGCAAATGACGGCGCGCTGATCCTGCCGCTGGATTCATCTTCATTCCACGATTTCCGTCCCACGGTGCAGGCTGCGGCGCGGGCGTTCCTGCGCACGTGCCTGCCGGCAGGCGAATGGGATGAACTCTCACTCTGGCTTGGGCTTGCGCCGCGAGGCCAGACCGCCGATTCGGATGCGTACATGGCGGAACACCTGCGGGGAAAGAGCTCGTGGGGATACCTACGGGCTTCCCGATTCCGCTCGCGGCTGTCGCACATGGACCAACTGCATTTCGATCTCTGGAAGGATGGCCGCAACATAGCGCGCGATGCGGGGACATTTCGATACAATGCTGAAACGCCATGGAACAACTCCCTGGTCTCAACATCGGTACACAACACGATCACGGTGGACGGGCTGGACCAAATGCAGCGCGGCGGACGTTTCCTGGTGCTGGACTGGTTCCCTGCATACTCCAAGAGCGTGCTGGAGGTGGATGAGAAGATCCTGGGGCGCATGATGGCCTATCACAACGGCTACCGGCCTCTGGGAATACGGCACGAACGGATCGCCACGGTGTACGCGGACGAGCGATGGGAAATCCGGGACAACCTCGTCTTTCTGAAACCGGGGGAACACGTCTTCCGCCTGCACTGGCTGCTCGAAGACGGTGAATGGCAGGTCGAGAACCGGCAGTCGAGGACCGAAACGCGCGAGACCAAGCTCGAACTGCGGGTGAAGGCCGGCTCCGGCGTGTTCTGCCTCAAGCTGACCCCGGACCCGCGCGTGGGCAGCTCTGACGTGCGCGTGGCGTTGGTGCGGGCCGGGGAGTGTTTATATGGAACGGGCCAGGCGCTGCCGTTCGCGGGATGGATCTCGCCAACGTACGGCGTGAAGGAGCCGGGGCTCTCATTGGCGATGGAGATTACCGCACTCAGAAGCTTCTCGATCGTCAGCGAGTTTGTGTTCGATGGGGCGCTGGCTGAGAATGCAGACGCACGGTCGTGAGATGCGCGGCCTGACGGAGATCGCCCGCCGGTAGGCTCCCCAAATGCATATCCTCTTGATCCACCAAGCCTTTGCTTCGCTGGACGAGCCGGGCGGTACCCGTCACTATGAGTTCGCGCGGCTGCTGACCGCACGTGGGCACCGGGTGACGGTGATCGCAAGTCCGGTCAGCTATATTACGGGAGAAGCTTCGGATGCCAGCTCGTCCCACAGGAAGCGGGAGATCGAAGGTGTCGCAATACGCCGGGCGCCCGTCTATGCAGCGCATCATAAGTCGTTCGCGCACCGCATCATTGCCTTCGTCTCGTTCATGCTGTCGTCGTTCTGGATCGGTCTGGGCGTGAAGAACGTGGACGTGGTGTGGGGCACGTCGCCGCCGATCTTCCAGGGAGTCACGGCGTGGGCACTGGCGCGGCTCAAGCGCGCACGTTTCCTGTTCGAGGTGCGCGATCTATGGCCGCAGTTCGCCATCGCGGTGGGCGTGTTACGAAATCCCCTGCTGATCGGGGCGTCCGAGTGGCTGGAGCGGTCGCTGTATCGCGCAGCAGACCAGGTGGTGATCAACAGCCCGGGCTTTGCAGAGCACGTGCGGGCCAAGGGGGCGCGTTCCGTCGAATTGATCCCAAACGGGGCGGACCCATCGATGTTCGATCCAGCGGATGACGGGCAAGAGTTCCGGATGGCGCATGGGTTGGAGCACAGCTTTGTGGTGCTGTACGCCGGAGCGCACGGCATGTCCAATGACCTGGGTGTGGTGCTGGAGGCCGCATCCCGACTCCGGGACCGGAACATTGAGTTCGTGCTGGTGGGCGACGGTAAGGAGAAGCCGGCATTGCAGAGGCGAGCCGAGGCGCTTGGCCTGAAGAACGTGACGTTTGCAGCACCCTTGCCCAAAGGTGAGATGCCGAAGGCGTTGGCCGGGGCTGACGCCTGCATTGCGATATTGAAGCCGCTCGACGAGTATAAAACGACCTACCCCAATAAGGTGTTCGATTACATGGCGGCGGGAAAGCCGATCGTGCTGGCCATCGATGGAGTCATCCGGGAGGTGGTGGAAGAGGCGAACTGCGGCTTGTTCGTCGAGCCCGGTGATCCAGATGCCATGGCACAGGCGATCTGCCAACTGGCGGACGACCCGGAACGATGCCGGTGGATGGGCCAGCAAGGGAGAAGGTATCTGGAGGAGCACTTCAGCCGGGAGAAGGTCGCTGAAAGACTCGTGGCCGTGCTCGAGAGCTTGAAGGGAGACCCGGCGGCGGTAGGAAGACGTGAAGGGTCATGAATTCTTATCGATATGGCGAAAAGGAGAATAAAACATGAAACAGGTCGAGGTGGTCGATCTCGCAGAGAAATTCGAATTGTTCGGCGAGTACTGGAAGCCCAAAATCGTGGGCGAGATCAACGAGAGCTACGTAAAGGTGACGAAGCTGAAAGGCGAGTTCGTGTGGCACAAGCACGACTCGGAAGACGAGCTTTTCCTGGTGATGGCGGGAACGCTGGTCATCAAGCTGCGGAACGGCGAGCTGACGCTGCGTCCCGGGCAGTTCGCCATCATCCCGCGGGGTGTAGAACACATGCCAGTGGCTGCCGAAGAGGTACGGGTCGTGCTGCTGGAGCCGAAAACAACGGTGAATACCGGCGACGTGCGAAATGAGCGGACCGTGGACGCCGAATGGGTCTGACGAGGCGGCTCATCCCGGCGCGGCATCCGACTCCTTTCACGGGTGTTATGCCTGCTTAAGAGAAGTGTGGGGTTTCGGGACAAGCACCGCTGGTAGAATATCAAGAGCACGAACTTTTGCCTGTGAATGCGGGAGATCGGCGCTTCGGAAGAGGCGGGACCAATGACTTGAGAGGAGGCACCCAGAGTCCAGACGACGTTGTTATGCGACCGAACTTAGAATTCCAGACCACCAATTATGTATTCATCGAAGAAGGAGAATGTTATGCGAACCGCAATAGGGGATAAACGAGTTCGAAGATCCATTCAGAGCATTGTGCTGCTGTTCATCCTGGTCGCCAGCCTTGTGGGAAGCGTGCCCGCCGCACGTGCACTGGTCCCAGAGGGGAGCCTGCCGCCCAATACACCGGTATCCAATGTGGAAGGCGTGCTGCCCATTCCGGAGGCAGCGGCCAGCCCCGTACAGAATGGGGCGACCGGGACGGGACGACTTGCACCCACG
>DATKAF010000312.1:0-16351 GCA_035498395.1 Anaerolineales bacterium | reverse complement strand
ATATGAGTTGACCCAGGCTCAATTCGATGCGGCTGTCAACCTGCTCAAGACCCAGCGCACCATCGCATCGAAGTATTGGGGTGACTACGCCACCCAAGTCGAGGATTTCAAGACGGAAGGCTTCGTTGCGGCGCCGTCCTGGCCTTACCAGGTGAACCTGCTCCTGGCCGATAAAGCCCCAATTGCAAGCACGGTTCCGCAGGAAGGCACAACGGGCTGGGCTGACACCACCATGATGGCAACGAACGCCCCGCATCCGAATTGCGCCTATATGTGGCTTGAGCATTCGCTGGATCCGAAGGTGCAGGGCGACGTGGCGTCCTGGTTTGGGTCTGATCCTGCCGTTCCTGCGGGCTGCACAGCCAGCACCTTGCTTGGCCCGGACGGTTGCAAGACCAACAACTATGATGACTTCGAGAAGATCGCCTTCTGGAAAACTCCGATTGCAGATTGCGGCAATGGCCAGAGCAATTGCGTGACCTACGATAAGTGGGTCGAGGCGTTCACAGCCATCGTCGGACAGTAAGCTCCATGAAGACCTTCCCGCCGGGGCGGACTTGCGCTTGCCTGGCGGGAAGGTCTTGCGAGGGATGAGATGGCTGCACCCGCAATACTCTTCCAGGACGTGACCCGCCACTTCAAGGACGTGAAGGCCGTGGACGGCGTTACACTGGAAGTCAAGGATGGGGAATTCTTTTCCATGCTGGGGCCTTCGGGCTCGGGCAAGACAACCTGCCTACGCATGATCGCCGGTTTCGACCGGCCGACATACGGCAAGATCTACCTCTACGGGCAGGATGTGTCGGACCTTCCACCCTATGAGCGCCCGGTCAACACGGTGTTCCAGGATTATGCGCTCTTCCCGCACATGACGATCGATGAGAACGTCGCGTACGGGCTGATGATCCATAAGGTTCCCAGGGAGGAACGCGCACGCCGCGTGGATGAGATGCTGGACCTGGTGCGTCTGCCCGGCTTCGGATATCGCAAACCTGCCCAGCTTTCCGGCGGGCAGCGCCAGCGCATTGCGCTGGCGCGCGCGCTCGTGAACCGGCCTAAAGTGCTGTTGCTCGATGAGCCGTTAGGGGCGCTCGACCTGAAGCTGCGCCAACAGATGCAGGTTGAGCTGAAGAACATCCAGAAGCAGGTGGGTATCACCTTCGTTTTCGTCACGCACGACCAGGAAGAGGCGCTCACAATGAGCGACCGCATAGCCGTGTTCAGCGAGGGCAGGGTGGAGCAGGTAGGAACGCCGGCGGAGGTGTACGAGCATCCTGCGACGCCATTCGTGGCCGGATTTGTCGGCACGTCCAACTTGGTCGAAGGTGAGGTCGCACAACGCATAACCGGCTCCCCGGCCCGGTTTTCCATCCGGCCGGAAAAGATCCATTTATCCTCCAAGACCGCGGATGGAATGGGAGACGATGCATGCACCATCGATGGCAAAGTCCGGGATGTTATCTATCTGGGGCTGTACACGCGCTACCTGGTCGAGCTGAATGGCGGCGGCGACCTGGTGGTGGTCGAGCAGAACCTGAAGACGACCTCGATGGATGTTATGAAAGCGCGCGGCCAGGCGGTCAGGCTTCTCTGGAAGAAAGAACACAACCGGTACGTGGGAGGCTAGCATGATGAACCGCACTTCCACGTTCCTGTACAGGCGTCCAAGGCTCCTGCTGATCCTGCTGCTTCTGCCGCCGCTCATCTGGTTTGTGCTGGTCTACCTGGGCGCTCTGGCCAGCATGCTGCTCAACAGCTTCTTCTATCTGGATGGATTCACGGGCAAGGTCGTCCGCCGATTCACACTACAGACCTATGCCAAGCTGTTCGAGCCCACAAATTTGCAGATCTTCGCCCGGACCACCCTTATGGCCGCCCTGGTGACGCTTGCCTGCATCATCATCTCGTTCCCGCTTGCCTACTTTATGGCCCGGCACGCGACGCCGCGTATGCGGACCTTCCTGTACTTGGCAGTCACGCTTCCGCTTTGGACATCGTATGTTGTGCGCGTTTATTCGTGGAAACTGATCCTTGCCCAGGAAGGGATCATTTCCTGGTTCACTCAGCTTGTGCATCTCGATGGGATACTAAAATGGTATCTTGGCTTGCCTGCTGTCGGTGGTCCGTCCCTGGCGGTTTCGTCAACGGGCATCTTCCTGGTCTTCGTTTACATCTGGTGCCCGTACATGATCCTGCCGGTCGAGACGGCGCTCGAGCGTGTGCCGAAATCGCTGCTGGATGCGTCCGGGGATCTGGGTGCACGCCCGGCACAGACCTTTCGCAACGTCATTTGGCCGCTGGCTCTCCCGGGCGTCGTCGCAGGCTCGATCTTCACCTTCTCGCTGACCCTCGGCGACTTCATCGTGCCTACGCTCTTCGGCAACTCCAGCTACTTTATCGGCAAGGCCGTGCTTACCTACCAGGGTACGTCGGGGAACATACCGCTGGCTGCTGCCTTCACCATGGGGCCGATCGTGATAATGATCATTTATTTACTGATCGCGCGCAAGCTGGGAGCCTTCGATGCGCTCTAAAACGAAGCCTTTTGGTGACAGTTCGGGCGCATCATGGTGGCTCAAGGCGGCTGCCGCCGGTGCGATCCTGTTCCTGCACGTGCCGATGTGGCTGATCTTCCTCTACTCATTTACGACGGAGACGTCCGCCTACAGTTTCCCGCCTCCGGGCCTGACGTTTAAGTGGATCCCACAGGCCATCCAGAACCCCGACATGTTGTCGGCACTGGGCCTGACCATCCGGGTCGCCCTGCTCGCCACCCTCGTTGCGCTGATACTTGGCACGCTCGCCGCGGCAGCGGTATATCGCTACAACTTTTTTGGGAGGGATTCGATCTCGTTCCTGCTCGTCCTTCCGCTCGCTCTGCCCGGCATTGTGACCGGCATCGCCATGCGCTCAGCGATTGGGCTTCTGGGGATCCCGTTCTCGTTCTGGACCATCGTCATCGGTCACGCGACATTCTGTGTCGTGACGGTCTACAACAACGTGCTGGCTCGCTTCCGGCGCAGTAGTGGTTCGATGGTGGAGGCCTCGATGGATCTGGGCGCCAATTCGTTCCAGACGTTCTGGCACATCGTGCTCCCCAACGTCTCCACAGCCTTGCTGGCGGGTGGCATCCTTGCCTTCTCGCTGTCGTTCGATGAGGTTATCGTCACAACCTTTACCGCCGGACAGCAGCAGACCCTGCCCATTTGGATCTTCAGCCAAATGCTCAAGCCCCGCAACCGGCCGATTACGAATGTGACAGCGATGCTCGTAGTGCTGCTCACGGCGCTGCCGATTCTGTTCGCCCAACGGCTCGCGACCCGCGACACTGAGTGAGTTCGATCCCCGCGGAGCCTGCGTGTAATGTATAATTCGTCCGCTGACTCAGACATTGGAGAATGATATTGGAAGCTCCATTCTTCGCCGTTAATTCGACGTTCCTGCAAGCGCAGCAGCCCAGCCGCCACCTCATCAGGCAGTCTTCCCTGACGAGGGGGCGGATTCGTTTTCTTCCAAGGAGATGAATGTCCGGATCCTACTACTCCTATTTGTCCCCCAAGCTCGAAAGCCGTTCACACCCCATGAAAGGGGGCTGCGGGGTCTTCGCGCGTGAGCCGATTGACAAGGATGAGATCGTCGTCATGTGGGGCGGTCGGGTCTTGACCGCCAGCGAGATCGATCCGGGCATGCCAAACTTCACCCAGCAGGTGCTGCAGATCGACGATGACCTCTACTTGCTGAGTCCGACCATGGAGCCCACCGACTGCTTCAATCACAGTTGCGAGCCGAACGTCGGGATGTCGGGGCAGGTTGGGCTGATTGCCATGCGCGAGATCGCGGCTGGCGAAGAGGTCTGCCTCGATTACGCAATGTGCGACGGCTCGGACTACGATGAGTTCGAATGCACCTGCGGCTCCCCGGGCTGCCGCGGGCGGGTCACCGGCAATGATTGGAAGCGGCCCGACTTGTGGGACCGGTACGAGGGCTACTTCTCGCCGTACCTTCAGCGCAGGATCGACAGGCTCAAGCATGAGGCCCGCCAGACGACCGCGACTGCCCTCCGGTAGCTCGTTCGCCCTGCACATCTTCGTGGTGGCGCTGATCGCGCGCCTGATCCCAGTTTTTCTCACGCGCCACATCGGTATTGGGCTGGACGACATGTTCCAGTACGACATGCTGGCGCGCAGCCTCGCGCTGGGCCACGGCTATCGTTGGTACGCGTTGGCGGACCTGGCGAAGATGGCTCCATATCTGCGGCTTAGCCCTGTGGCTCTTACAATGGATCCACTGGGCGTTCGTACGACCTTTCGCGCACCACTTTACCCTCTGTTCCTCTCGCTGGTGTATGGTGTCAGTGGCATCAACGACGGTCGCTTCGTTGCGGCGCGTCTTGCGCAGGCCCTGCTCGGCGCAATGCTTGCTCCGCTGACGTATGTCGTTGCCAACCAGGTGCGGCTTCCGTCTAATGGCGACGACGCAGGCTTGGGAGCTGCGCGGCTTGCGGCCTGGGCGGTTGCTCTCTACCCCGTGTTAGTGCTCTTTCCGCTGGCGCTGGCGACCGAGAATCTCTTCTTCCTGCTGCTGCTCGCTAGTCTGTCCGTCCTGCTGGCGCTGGCGCGCGCCCGATCCACTCGGGCGCGGATAGGGCTGTCACTGCTCGCAGGGATCCTGCTTGGCCTTACCGCCCTTACCCGCTCCGTCATCATACCGTTCGCGGCGCTGGCGGCCTTGTGGGTATGGTTCATGCTGCGGCTAAGGCTGGCCGCGCTCGTCCTGGCCATTGCCTTTCTGTTCACGGTCCTGCCGTGGATCATCCGTAATTCGCTCATGGAGGGGAGGTTGACTGGCATCGAGACGTCGATGGGTTACAACCTGTATGTCGGCTATCATCCAGAATCCACCGGTACCTTTATCTATGGCCCATCCCTCGACCTACTCTCGATAATGGATGACAAGGTACGCGATCAATACGGAACACAGCGGGCGCTCTCATTTATCCGGCAGGATCCCGCGCGCTTCCCGTATCTGGTGCTGCGGCGCCTCGGCTATTTCTTCGACCTCGAGCTGCGTGGCTTCACATATTTCTATACCAACAACTTTCTGGGCCATATAGCATTGCCGTTTCTTGCACTCGTTCTTCTCGTTCTCGCGCTGCCATTCACGATTCTGAGCCTCTCTGCGGCCTTCGGATGGACTCAGATCTCGTTCCGGCCGGAGGGCTGCCTCTTACTCTTGTTGTTTGCAGCGTATCTTTTCCCGCATGTATTCATCCTCTCGGAGGACCGCTTCCACCTGGCGTTGGTTCCTTTGATGGCGATCCCAGCCGCTGCATTCTGGGCACGTGGTTTCGCGCCGTTTGAGGCCCGCCGTCCTTGGGTGATCGCCATCTCGATTCTCATCGCCGCCTGCCTGCTCGCCAACTGGGCGTTTGAACTCCGGATGGACGGAGCGACGCTGTTGAACATGCTCGGGCCGGGCGGCAATCAGCTCTACCTGACGTACTAGTGTGCTGACGTGAGATCACTTCTGGGCGAACCCCTGCGCTTTGACTGGAAGGTTGTGGTCGTTACGGTCTCGAGCACGCTGTTGCTGATCGTGGATGCCTACCACCAGTTCACGTCGAGCAAAGCATACGATAGTCTGCTCCTGTTCCTTGTCGTTCCTCTGCTGATCGTGCTCCTGATATTCCGGGAGAGTCCGGCGGCATATGGCTTCCGCCTCGGCAACTGGAAGACTGGCCTGCTCCTTACACTGGCGGGTATTCTGATCGGGGCACCGATTGTTTGGTTCAGCAGCCGTGGCGGCGCCATGCACGCCTACTATGCGTCGCAGCTAAGTGGCTTGCCGTGGAATACACTCTTTGACCTGTTTGGATGGGAGTTCTTTTTCCGTGGATTCATGCTCTTCGCGTATGCCCGCCGGTACGGGCCGGACGCCATTTGGCTGCAGGCTGTCCCGTTCGCGCTGGCGCATATCGGAAAGCCGGAGATCGAGACCCTCTCGACGATATTCGGAGGATTCTTATTCGGCTGGATCGCGTGGCGGACCCGTTCGTTCCTGTATGCCTTTCTGATCCACTGGTTCGTCAATTCCTTTGCGATCGTGGTGGCAGCGGGCGCACTACGTTGAGGTGAACGGAAATGGCTCGATATTATCTGCGCGCCGCGACGGAGGAGGACTTCCCGGCGATTCGGCGCCTCATTCATCTCGTACATATAAACCCGATGTCGCTGGACTGGCGGCGTTTTCTAGTGGCGGTCGACGGGACGGGCGCACTACTTGGCTGCGGGCAGTTGAAGCCGCACGGCCACAGCGGCGTGGAGCTGGCGTCGATCGCCGTCGAGCCCGCCTATCGAAAGCAGGGGATCGCCCGCGCCATCATCGAGCAGTTGCTGGCGAAGGCGCCGCGGCCGCTGTACTTGACCTGCCGCTCTTCGCTGGGCGTCTTCTATGAGCGCTGGGGTTTCCGAGCCATGGAAATGAGCGAGATGCCGCCGTACTTCCGGCGGCTGGCGCGTCTGGCCGCAGCCCTCGGTCCATTGATGGGCGAACACGATCGTATGCTCGTCATGGAGTTGAAGTAAAATCAGCGTATGCGACAGATTGCGTACATGTTGGTGGGGGTATTGGCGGGCTTCATCTTGGCGGGCGGTATCTTCATCGTCACGCGTATGCCTAGCGGCCAGCCGATTGCTCTTGAACCCGCGCCGACGAAGCCGCTCATCGAGGTGCATGTGGTGGGAGCCGTTGTCCGCCCTGGGCTGTATTCCCTGCCGGAGGGCAGCCGCGTCCAGGATGCAATTGACGCGGCCGGCGGGCTTCTCTCCGAAACGGATGCCAGCAGCCTCAACCTTGCGGCCAGGATCGAGGACGGCCAGCAGCTTCAAATAGGTCCCGGAACAGGGATCGCTACCGGCTCGGGGACAGCCAAGCCCGGCTCGCCCTTCACTGTCATTTCGACTCCGACCGGCGGCGCGGACCAGAACGGCGATCTGATCGATATCAATACCGCCAGCCTGAGCGAGTTGGAGTCACTTCCCGGCATCGGCCCGACGACGGCGCAGAACATCATCAACTATCGCAATCAGCACGGGCCGTTTGCGCAGATCGAGGACATCCTGAGCGTGCCCGGCGTCGGCCCGTCCACGTTCGACTCTATCCAGGATCTCATCACGGTCGGTGAGTAGTCGGCAGTTGCTCATATAAAAAGGAGCCCGGACGACTGCCGTCCGGGCTCCTTTATTTATGCCAGGATTTGCCTAGCGATCACCATCCTTTGGATCTCGCTCGTGCCTTCTCCGATGGTCATGAGCCGGGCATCCCGGTAGATGCGCTCTACCGGGTACGCCGCGCTGTAGCCATATCCGCCATGGATCTGGATGGAGTTGCGGCAGACCCGCTCCGCCATCTCCGATGCAAATAACTTAGCCACGGCGGCCTCCTTGGTGTACGGCCGGCTCTCCTGCTTCAGCCACGCCGCGTGTAACAGCAGGTATCTCGCTGCCTCGATCTCAGTGGCGGCATCCGCGAGCATCCACTGGATCGCCTCAAAGCCCGAGATGGGCGAACCGAAGGCTTGCCTGTCCTTCGCATAGGCGAGTGCGTACTCAAATGCCGCCTGAGCCAGCCCCAGCGAGATCGCTCCGATGCTGATGCGGCCTGCGTCGAGCGTTTCCAACGCCTGCTGGAGTCCTTTGCCTTCTTCGCCGATCAGGTTCTCCAGCGGCACACAGACATTTTCGAACGTGAGCGCATGAGTGGGCGAGCCATGTAGACCCATCTTCTTCTCGGGCGAGCCGATCTGCAGGCCGGGCGTGTCGCTCGGGATCACGATCATGCTCAACGAGCGGGAGCCGCCCGTTGTGTCCGTTCGGGCGAGCACCAGGATGTACTCGGAGATCGAGGCGTTCGTGCACCACATCTTCGAGCCGTTGATCATCCACTCGTTTCCTGATCTCTCCGCCTTCGTTTTCACCCCTCCCTGGAGATCGGAGCCTGCACCCGGCTCGGTGAGTGCCAGCGCGCCCAGCTTGCCTTGCCCGCTGGTCACGCGCGGCAGCCATTCCTGTTTCTGCTGGGCACTGCCGAAATTCACGATCGGCGCAGTACCGAGGCCATTGTGGGCGGCGAGTGCCAGCGCCGTCGAGCCGCAAGCCCAGCCTAGTTCGTGAATGGCAATGGCGGCGCTCACGGCATCCATGTCTGCGCCGCCGTATTCTTCCGGTATGCTGAGTCCCAGCAGCCCGAGGGCTGCGCCCTTGCGCACCGCTGTCCAGTTGAACTCGCCGGTCTCATCCACCTCGCGTGCCCGGGGCTGGACTTCCTTGGCGACGAAATCGTGCACTGCACGCTGCCAGGCGCGTTGTTCGTCTGTCAGATCAAAATCCATTCTCTTCCCTCATCGCCTACGGATAAGCGAGGCTCGCAGTATTGCAGGGCAACCCTTTACGCAGATCGCTCTGCTAGCTCAATTAACGCTACTTTCCGGCGTCTTGCTCTTCTCCGCTGCCGTCATCATCCCCGAATTCCGCGTCTTCCCCCGTCTCGAAATCTTTGAGCAGCTCGCGGGCGGCCTCCATCTTTTCGTTCGGAACGAAGACCTGCACGCTGCCCAGCCCCTCGATCGAAACTGGAAAGAGGCTCTGGCCCGCCGACTCCTGGATCAACTGGACCTCCACGCCCTCCGCCTCCAGAAAGCTCTTCAGCAGCTCGGCCTGCCCCCGGCCCGTGACCTCGGTCAGCATACTCCATTTCAAGCTGTCGTCCATGGTCTCCTCACTCCAGGCGGTGGGAAAGGTCCGCCTGCGCTGTTGCAAGCATTATAGCCGACCGCGCCTCTCCATCATGGCGCCAGATGCAGCAGGAGGCGGCCGTCTTTTGTGGTTTCGATTTGCAGTTGGCGTAGCGGCTGCCTTGCCGGGCCGCGCTGCACAGCGCCATCCGCGCTATAGCGAGAGCCATGGCACGGGCATTGGAAGCCATTCGGCGATTGCTCCACTGTGCAGCCCAGGTGCGTGCAAACGAGGCTGAGTGCGTTGAAGCCGCCCGGCTCGGCAATCAGAATGGCCGGAATGTCTGGCAGGACGGTTCGCGAGCCCACGGGGTACTGTGTGCGGCTTCCCAGGTCGATAACGGTATTGTGCGCTGGATCGCTTTCGTAATCGAGATAGCGGATCAGCCCGCCCAGTCCCACCAATCCAGCGGCAGTCAGAAGCCCGGTGGTTGCCAGTTTCAGGAAATCGCGGCGCGTGGGTTCCGTCATGCTACCTCTGAATCGCGTGGCAGGTGTGGCAGTAAGCGGAGTCTTGCCGGCTTGGATCCTGGGTGCAGCCGCTGCCCATCACAGGCTTGAAGATGAATACGCGGCCGTCAGCCTTGCTGATCAGCTTGTAAGTGCCGTCAGGCAGTACCCGCGTATTCCATAGCGGCTCGCCCTTATCGGTGACAAGAATTGTGTCGCCAACGTTCAGCTCTGCGACCACGTTGAGGTCCGCCAGTCGGAAGGCGATATCGTTCGGATCCATGAGCGTCTTTGTCTGTGGCAGTTGTGTTGGCGTTCCATGACAGGTCTTGCACTGGATGTATTGGATCTCTATCTTGTTCGAGTGAATATCACCGTCGCCCATCGCCTCCGTGCGGGTGTGGCAATCAATGCAGTCCAGCTTGTACTCGCACTGGGTGAATTGGGCGATAGGCTGATAGTAATTGTGCAGCCGGTCGGTTGGCTGGTCGGTCCGTGGCACGAACGTCATGGTGCGCAGGTCATAATTGCCGCGGTTGTGGCAGGTGTTGCACTGGGTGTAGGAGATAGCAGTCGTAAGCTGATGGACTTTTCCGCCGGTGCCGGCTGTCTGATCGGGCGCCTGCGGTGTGTGGCAGGCGGAGCAGCCATTCCAGCGGGCATACTCCGCTCCTTCGTTTGGTTTCGCGTTGATGTGGCATGTGGTGCAGTTGGCGGCAAATTGTGAAACGGACGAGTTGTTGAATTGCGCGGCATTGAATGCTTGCAGTTCGGCTACGCCGGTTGATGTCGTAATCTGATCGTCTGTGACCGCGTGCATACCATAGCGCGCCGTCAGGTCGGGCTGTGCGCCAAACGTGTAGAGCATGCTGGCGATTGCGCCGGAATACGTTGACTGCACGCTCCGCATCACGCGCTGGATGTGATCGCGGTCCTCAGCCGCGCTGCCAGAGTGGCACTGGCTTCCACCGCATGATTGCTCTACGACCGTCAAGTCGGACGGGTTGGCACCACCGCGCATCGTGCTGTGCGCAAGGTTGGCATCCAATGCGAGCGCTTCACCACCGTGGCAGATGACGCACCCAAACGTCTTGATCGGGTGTGAAGAGCTGATCTGGGGCAGATCACCGTGACAGGTCAGGCAATATTCCGGTTTGCCGGTCAGTGTCGGAACTAGCTCAACCGGCTTTGGCCCGCGAGCGCTCGCTCCCCATGCTGCCAGAACCGACAGAAGCAGCAACCCAGCCCCAATGAATATCAAATATCGACGCATAAGGCATTCAGGGCGTGCTCAGCCTGCCGATGATGGTGAGGGCTATCAGCCCAGCGGAGACGATTGCAACGATGAGCTGCGCGGCCCGGTTGGACTTGGGAAACCAGCGGCCCAGTTCGGCGCTTGCGGGCTTCGGCAGCACGTAGGGTAGCAATGCAAGCAGGAACAGGATTCCCAACGGCAGCGCCACGCCCAGCACAAAAGGATCACCCCACTTGAGAACCTGCTGCACCCACAGGAAGAACCACGGCGCTCGTGCATTTCCCGACATGGCGCCAAGGTCGTGGATCGGGGCCGCAATTGGCGCTGCCATCGTCGCTGAAAGGATGACCAACGCAGCCCCGGTGAAAAGCATCGCGGCCACCTCGCGACGCGCGAGCTCATGCCGGCTGATTCGCCTTTGGTCCCGGCGCAGCGCCGGCGGCGGCACCGCGATACCGCCGTCTCGCCGAACCCGAAAGGCATGCCATACGGTGAGGATCATCGCGCCAAGGGTCAGCCCAAAAATATGCCATGCATAGAACCGGATCAGTGTAGCCAGCCCGAGTTCCGAGCCGCCCGTTAGCAGAACGTAGAGCCAATTGCCGAGCAGCGGGACGGTCTTGATGAGATTCGTGCCCACGACCAGCGCCCACTGCACACCCTGGTCCCAGCGCAGGACATAGCCTGTGAAATCCAACAATAGGCTGATGATAAATAACCCGAGTCCGAGCAGGTAGTTGAACCTGCGCGGTGGGGCATATGCGCCAGTGAAGACCACGCGCAGCAGGTGGATGGCGCTCACGACGATCAGCGCCTGCGCCGACCAGAAATGCAGATTCCGCACGAAGCCGCCGAGCGGTACCAGGTAGGTGATCGTCTGAATGGATTGCGCGGCCATGTCCGGGGTGGGGATGTAATAGAACATCTCCAGGATGCCGGTGGCGGCAACGACCAGCAGCAGGAAAACGCCGGTACCGCCCGCGCCCAATGTGTATCGCCAGCGCGATTGCTCAGCTGGAATGGTCGGTGGGTGCAGGTGGTTGAAAAAGGATGGACGCATGACGGGATTATAGCCGGGCGATAAAGAACCGCTCCGAGTGTTGGAGCGGTTCGTCGGCAAATGGTTTGGCTGGTGCTCCGTAACAATAAAGGGGATGTATTTTAGTGGTGCTCCTCTTCAAACAGTGGTAGGTACTTGGCTGCCAATCCAAACATCAGGATGCCGAAGGCGAAGATGCCCACAGATACAGACATTTCGGGCAAAGTGGGTAGATACTTAACATTACTCATGATGGACGGCAGATAGCTCAAAGGATCGGGATGTTTCACAGAGAACCAACTCACATCGAACCGGTTAAGGATCATGCCAAACAACAATACGACCGCGGCGACAAATATCCCGGTCGGACTCTTGCGGACGCGACTCATCGAGAATAGGATGAGCGGCACAATCGCGCCTACCGTGATTTCCGTCCAGAAGAGCACACTCATGATCCCACTGGTGAAGAGGTACGGCAACTTTCCCGAAATGGTCAATTGCGTGAACCGCACGATAAGATACAAGCCAAGCACGTAAGGAACCGCCCTCCCCAGTTTCTCCAGCAACGGCAGTTCCAGGCCGCGATGGAAATAGCGCGAGCTCACCGATGATTCGAAGATAATCATCGCGATGCCGATGCTTATTGCGGAGATGAAGAAAAGTACCGGCAGGATCGGTGTCCACCACAGCGGGTATAGCTTGGCAGGTTGAATGAGGAGCAGAGAGCCGAGCGATGATTGGTGCAAGGTAGAGAGTACAACACCCAGGATAACGAATGGCATGATGAAGCGATGGACGAAGTGAGCAGCCTTGTTCCACTTCCGACCATCGAAAACTACGGGAGAGAACTCGATGGCCAGAACGGTCAGGTACGTCATCACACAGATGCCGATCTCCAGCAACACAGACGTGTGGTTCCAATAGATCATCATATACCAGATGCGCTCGGGATGACCCAGGTCAACCAGAAGCGCAATCACGACCATAATGTAGCCAAGGAGACCCGTCAGGACAGATGGCCTTAGCAGAGGCTGAAACTCCTTCAACTGGAATATATACACAGTCGCTGCCATGACAAATGCACCGCTGCCAATGGCAACACCAGTAAACAGGTCGAAGCTAATCCAAAAGCCCCAGGGATACGAGTAGCTTAGGTCACTGATGGCGCCGATGCCGTTCGCATACCGGATCATTGCCACTACAAAGGCAATCCCCATCAAGACCAGCAGCACTACCACCAAGGGAGCAACTCGAAGACGCGGATGTATAGCGACATTGACTCTCATTTTGATTGCTCCGCGGGTTGCTCAGAGTTCGCCTCGGCATCTTGCGTTCGCCCCGCCTCTTTCTTCTTGTTATAGGCGCGCACGCCAAGAGTGACGCCAGTCAGTACTGCACCCCATGTGACGGCGAACGGTATAGTGATACCCATAACAGCCTCACTGACTTTAGTTACTGGTGTTTCATCGAGTTTTGGCAGGCCCAATTCTTCAAAAGGCACATGGGAAAGGATCAGGTATGATGTTCCACCGTTCTCGGTTTCGCCATATACGTGGTTCACATAGCGGTCTGGGTGAGCGGCAATGCGTGCATGAGCTTCCTTGATCAGGTCTGCGCGCTCGCCAAACTCCAGAGCTTCCGTAGGACACGTGGCCACGCAAGCCGGCTCCTCATTGTTGTCTATCCGCTGTGGGCACATGGTGCATTTGTCGATGAATGCCCCTTCGATCAAGCCCTTGTCATAGTCGAAGTGCGGCACGCCGAACGGGCAGGCATTCATGCAGTACCGGCAGCCGATGCACAGGTCTTTGTTGTAGAGCACCGGACCGTCCTCTCGCTGGCTGTATGCTCCGACAGGGCACGCCGACTTGCAGGCGGGAACTTCGCAATGCATGCAGTGATAGACCATGGAGGCGCGTTCGAGGTTCGGATATTCGCCCTTCAGGCCAACCCCGGCGACCCAAATCCGGGTTTTGTCCATGGCGATGTTGTTCTCGACGCTGCACGCCATCATGCAGGCGCGGCAATCAATACAGCGAGTAGCGTCGAACAAGAATGCTTTGTGCTGGATACTCTTGATATCACTCATGACTGTCTCTGCCTCACGCCGCCTTTACCGTTACGAATGTCTGGCTCAACGCTTGCCCGCCGCTCACTGGATCGGTATACGTGACGTGGACATCAGAGTCGCAGGAGCCAAGGCCATATGCGGTTGTGAGCCCCTCCGAGAGATGTCCGAACCCCGGCTGCATATAGACGCAATCGGGCCGGATGGCTTCGGTGACATGCAACTGGATGTGGATCTCCCCAACGTCGCTTGTCAGTTTGACCATTTGTTTGTCGCGCAGCCCTTCCTCCGCGGCTGTCTTGCTGTTCATCCATAAGAGCGGCTCGTCATCGTACTTGTGCAGCAGCTGGTTGTTCTGGCTGCCGAACTGGGTCTGGCGAGCGCCTTTGCCGGTCAACAAGTAGTACTGGTCGGCTTTGGGCTGTGGCGGCTCCTGCCAGGTGGGCAGCGGATCGAACCCGCCGCTCTCCAGGGTGGAGGATTTGAGCTCGATCTTGCCGGTCGGGGTGTTCCACGAATATGTATTTGTTTCTCCGGCTGGCAGGTCGACGTAACCGGAGGTCTTGACCTGGCTCAAGGGCACGCCCGTGGGAGCAAGCTGCTGGTTCAGGTAGTCTTCTTCATCCGTGTACTGGAAATAGTCGCCTATGCCGAGCCGGTTGCCCAGTTCCTTGAAGATCCACAGGGCTGATTTGCCTTCGCCCTGCGGTTCGATCACTGGCTGGCGCAGCCATGCACGATTGCCCAGCACGTTCAGCGGATCGTAGCGCTCAAGATAAGACGCTTCCGGCAAGACCACGTCCGAGAACCAGGATGTGTCGTTCATGATGATATCGACGGTGGTGATGAAGTCCATCTTGGAGAAGGCCTCAAGCGTCTTCTTGCGGTCGGGCAGCGACATGGCAGGGTTCTGCCGTGAGACAAACCAGCCGTGGGCCTCATAGGGCTTGCCTACCAGCACGCTATCGCGCATTTGCTGGAACACGCCGATCTTGAGCGGCACGAACGGGTACTTCCACGGCACACCATCCAGGCGTTGAGCGGAGATACGCGGGTAGGGAGGCTGCGGTGGCGCACCAAGGCCGCCTGCCGCTTCGCCAGCTGCCGGAAGCAGCACGTTGCCCCAGTTGCCGATGATGGCATTCAACGCGCCGATGGCCCGCTCGGTCTGGAACGAGTTGACGAAGTTGGATGTGCGCCAGCCATTGTGAGCCAATGCAAACGGAGCGCTGGCTGCGAATTCGCGGGCAATGCGCCGTATCGTGTCCGCAGGTATCTCCGTGATGCCCGCAGCCCATTCTGGCGTGTACTGGGTGACACTGGCGGCAAGCTCCGGGAAACCCACGGTGTAGGCATCGACGAATGACTTGTTGTAGAGACCTTCGCCGATGATGACGTTCAGCATCGCCAGGTGGAATGCCGAATCGGTGCCCGGGCGAATGGGGAGCCACTCGTCGGCCTTGGCAGCCGTCTTCGTGAAGCGCGGGTCAAGGACGACCATCTTCGCGCTGTGATCAATTGCGGCGATCATCTCGCCCGTTTCCGAGTTGGAGATGGCTTCCGCCAGGTTGCGGCCCGTGTAGATGATGTACTTCAGATCGCTGTAGGATCGACCAGGCTCTTCCATGCCATAGGTCATGAGATTGGAGACGATCATGGCGTTGAAGCACAAACTGCGCTGCGTTCCGTAATTGGGAGAGCCGTACGCCTGCAGCAGGTTCTCGAACTGCACCTGCGAGAGGTTATGCGTGGAGGAGAAGAGCATCGCCTCAGGCCCGTACTTGTTCTTGATGTCGAGCATCTTCTGCGCGACCAGGTCAAGAGCCTCCTCCCAGCCGGCCTCGCGGAACTTGCCCTCTCCGCGGGCTCCGACGCGAATAAGGGGCGTCAGGACGCGGTCAGGATCATAGGTGGTCATCAATCCGGCCTGCCCGCGCGGGCACAGCTTGCCCTTTGAATGCGGGTTATCTGGGTTGCCATCGAGCTTGACGACGCGGCCCTGCTTAACCTTTGCCAGCAGCCCGCAGCGCCACACGCACATTTCGCACATGCTGGGAATGACGCCGTCGCCGTTCGCATTGAGAAGTCCGCTCTCGCGGGCCGCCTTTGCAACCAGCGGGGGAGCGAACTCTCCCAGCGCGACCGCGCCCAAGCCCGCGCCTCCCAGCTTCAAGAAGTCACGTCGTGACAGGGTATTCGTCATGCGTTTCTCCAGAACGGTCGTGATTCGTGAAACGTGATTCGTGAATAGTGAATGGTTACCTACAACTCACGATTCCGGGTTCGCGATTCACGGTTCACACTTCGCAATTCTCGATTCAATTCTCTTTTCGCTGCAAACCCATGCGGTCGATGAAGTAGAACAGCAGCAACGCCATCAAGCTGAAGGCCAGCACTGTCAGGTAAGGATTCAGGTTCCACAGATCAGGCAGGACCACCGCGCCATATGCCGCAATCTTGGTGAGCTGAGGCATGAACTTCTCGTAGGTGAGACCGAACAGGAGAGCGCCCGTGAGAAAACCCAGCAGACCGGGGATCAGATAATCAAGTTTTCCTTCGCCGGACCCGGCGACACAGGTGCCCGGTCAGTAACCGGTCAGGGCCATACCGACCCCGAAGAGCAGCCCGCCAACCAGGTTGCCGACGATATACGTTGGCGGCACGGCAGGGAAGGTCACCAGCCCAAGGCCGCGAAGAGCATAGAGACCGCCCATCGCCACGACAAGCGCTGTCATCATGAACTTCAGC
>DATKAF010000311.1:0-35992 GCA_035498395.1 Anaerolineales bacterium | reverse complement strand
CAGGCCGCCGGCACGCTGTCAGCTCCGTGGCTCACCTGGCTCAGGCTGTGCCTGCTGATCTCATCCTTTATCGCCCTGTTCGTCTACGCCTATCTTACCCTCCGAATAGCATCACCGAAATACCAGGGGCGCCGGCTTCTTCACTTTGACCGGCTAGCCGTCTACGAGGTGCTCATCATCTCGTGCACTGTCCTCACCTATCAAACCCGGCCCGCGGATTGGCCGACCCTGCTGGATGGCCTGTCCCGCTACGCGCTGGCAATACCCGCGGCGGCCCTCGCCGGCTTGGCATTGTATGCACAGGGGCGTCAGTTCCGTCAGCAGGGCCGCGCCCTCCTGACGGGACCGCTGATCGTTTCTGCTTTTGCGTTCGCCGTGTATGCCTTAGCGCAGGCATTTGTGCACCCCATAGACGCGTTCCCGGCGCGCTACATCAACCAGCTGACCTTTCTGGCTGTCACCGGCGTGCCAGTCCAGGCCGTTCGCACGCTGGCGGCCGTGACGATCACGGTCGGCCTGCTGCGTGCAAGGCAGCTGGTGGAGGAAGAACGACAGGGACAACTCGAGGCAGCCCATCGCGCCAGCCTGGCTGCCATGGAGGAACGCGATACCCTGCGGCGCGAGCTGTTGGAGCACATCGTACGCTCACAGGAGGAGGAAAGGGCGCGCATCGCACGCGAGCTGCACGACGAGATCGCTCAGTTGCTCTCCGGATTCTCCCTCGAATTGGCGGCGCTCAAGACCATCGTTCGGCGACCGGATACCAACCGCATCGTGGACCGCCTCCAAGGGCTGGCGCGGCAGATGAGCCAGAGCCTGTACCGGCTGGTGCGCGATCTGCGGCCCGCGCAGTTGGACGACCTCGGGCTGGTGCCCGCGCTGAAATCGTGGATCGAGCAGGATTGCCGTTCCCAGGGGCTGGATGTCGAATTCGATGTACGCGGGACACCGGAGCGATTGATACCCTCGGTGGAGACCGCAGTGTTCCGCGTGGCACAGGAGGCGCTCAATAACGCCTCCCGTCATTCTGGGGTCAAGCAGGCTACGGTGGTGTTGCAGTACGGAGCCGATCGAGTGTCCATCTGTATCTCCGACAACGGCCGGGGATTTGACCCATCGGAACAGTTTCGCCCGCCTCGCGGCTGGGGGCTGGTCGGCATGCGCGAGCGCGTAGAGTCGCTGCAGGGACAGTTCACATTGCAGTCTGCGCCCGGCAAGGGTACGCGCGTGGAAGTGATGATCCCGCTGGAGGACGGCGCGGGGAAGGAAGTGGAGCATGGAAGCGATTAAGTTACTCCTGGTGGACGATCACGATGTAATTCGGACGAGCCTCAAGACATTCCTGGAATCCCAGGGGCGCTTTGAGGTGGTGGCCGAGGCCTCCAACGGGAAGGATGCCATCGAGCGTGCGCTAGAGAGCAACCCCATGATCGTGATCATGGACATCTCGATGCCCGGCATGGACGGCCTGGAAGCGACACGACAGTTGAAGAAGACCTGCCCGGGCTCGCAGGTGCTGGCTCTGACCGTACACGACGACAAGCACTACTTCATGGAGATGCTCGCCGCGGGCGCATCCGGCTATCTCACCAAGCAGGCGGCAGCCGAGGAACTCGTCGCCGCGCTGGACGCCATCGCACAGGGCAACGTATACTTGCAGCCCGCCCTGGCACGCTGGCTGCTCGAGGATTATCAATCACTTGCCAACCGCCGCAGCCCCGAGCCGGCTGCCGTCGAGGAGCCGCAGCCGGAACCCACCAGCCTCGACGTACTGAGCGCGCGCGAACGGCAGGTTCTCGAGCTCGTGGCCCAGGGACGCAGCAATATCGAAATTGGCGAGCAGCTGGGCCTCAGCCATAAGACCATCGCACGCCACCGTGAGCGCATCATGAACAAGCTCCATCTCCATTCGCGCACGGAGTTGGTGAAGTTCGCCATCCGGACGAAGCTCATCACGCTGGAGTGAAGGGCCGCGCGCGTAGAGCCCTGCCATGAGAAAGAGGAAGGAATTCGGTGACATTTGTCACCCGACCTCTCAGCCTGCATTAATCTGGACATGTAGAATGAAAATTAGCCAAAAGAATCTATCGGAATAGTGTGGAGGCGGTAATGGGACGCTCGAAGTTCATTGTGGGGGGCCTGGTGATCCTTGCAGCTGTCGTGTACCTGATCGTTTCATCGACGCAGGCGAACGCCGAATACTTCATGACGATCAACGAACTGAAATCCAGGGGAGCATCCATCGTTGGAAAGAACCTGCGCGTCTCCGGCGCGGTCGTCGGGGATACGATCCAATATGATGCAAACACATTGACCCTCACGTTTGATGTGGCGAATGTGCCCGGCGACAACAAGGAGATCGACGCCCAGGGTGGTCTCGCCAAAGTGCTGCATGAAGCCGTTGCCGATCCGAACCGCACGCGCATCAAGGTCTCCTACTCCGGCCCAAAGCCGGACCTGCTAAAAGATGAGGCGCAGGCCATCATGACGGGTCACCTGGATTCCCAGGGCGTCTTTCACGCAGATGAACTCCTGCTGAAGTGCCCGACCAAATATCAGGACGCCGTACCCAGCCAAGCTGCCGGGTAATAGCGGAAAACTAGCGGCCTGACGGGTTGCAGTCCGTCAGGTCTTCTTTTGTAAGGAGTTCTCCTCGGATGTGGCCTGAAATCGGATACGGAATACTGGTGATTGCCTTCCTCGTGGCGCTGTACAGCGTGGGGGCGGCCGTGTACGGAGAGCGCAAGAGATCTCCCGCGTGGATTGAATCCGCGCGGCGTGCAATGCTGCTATTGTGGCCGCTCATCACACTGGGAGCGGCTACTCTTATTTACATGTTGCTGACCGATCACTACGAAGTATCGTTCGTCTATCAAGTGACGAGCCGCAGCATGCCGGCCTATCTCAAGATCACCGCCTGGTGGGGCGGTCAGGCGGGCTCGCTCGTCTTCTGGTCCTGGCTCATGTCCGCGTTCGCCTCGCTCGTGACCCTGCGCAAATGGGATCGGGACCGCGAATTCCTGCCTTGGGTGATCGTTGTCACATCCATCACCACGGCGTTCTTCCTCGGCCTTGTGGTCTTCTACGAGAACCCGTTCGCCCGCTTCTGGCAGACCGTGGACGGGAATGTCATCACGAGCATGTGGGCCCCCGCCAATACCACGTTGATGGTTGCACAGGATGGGCGAGGTCTGAATCCGCTGCTCCGCCACCCGGGCATGATCATCCACCCGCCGATGCTTTATCTCGGCTTTGTCTCATTTGTGATCCCCTACGCCTTCGCCATGGCCGCGCTCATTACCGGTCGCACCGACGACCGGTGGATCCGGCTCACCCGCCGCTGGACCCTGTGGGCCTGGCTTTTCCTCTCGACCGGCCTGGTGCTGGGCAGCCGTTGGGCATACGACGTCCTAGGCTGGGGCGGCTTCTGGGGCTGGGATCCGGTCGAGATCGCCGCACTGATGCCGTGGCTGACCGGCACGGCATTCCTCCATTCTGTCATGATCCAGGAGAAGCGCGGCCTGCTCAAGCAGTGGAACATGATCCTGGTCATCCTCACCTACGCACTGGTGATCTTCGGCACGTTCCTCACGCGCTCCGGCGTCCTGTCCTCCGTGCACGCCTTCGCGCAGAGCGCCATCGGACCGGCGTTCTTTGCCTTCATCGGCGCGACGTTCATTACTTCGATCGGGCTCGTCATTTACCGCTGGCCCGACCTGCGAGGCGAAACGGAGCTCAAGTCACTGCTGTCGCGCGAGGCGCTCTTCCTGCTCAACAACCTGCTCTTCATGAGCGTTCTGGTCGTTTGTTTTTGGGGCGTGATCTTTCCATTGATCTCTGAGCTCGTCACAGGACAAAAGGTGACGGTTGGCCCGCCGTTTTACAACCATGCGACGGGGCCGTTGTTCGCCAGCCTTATGTTGCTGATGGGTGTTGCGCCGCTCTCCGCATGGGGAAAATCCACCTGGCAGACCCTGGGACGGGCCATCTGGAAGCCGGCCCTGGCTGCATTAGTTGTCACGGCGCTGATCTTCGTGTACTACACCAGGCTCGCCATACCGCTGCTGGGCTTCTACCTGGTCGCCCTCGTCATCTGTGTGACGGTCTATGAGTACTGGCGTGGCGCGCGGGCGCGTCATCGCAGCAAAGGCGAGAACTTCTTCCTTGCGTTCGGGCGGCTGACAGCCCGCAATCCCCGGCGCTACGGCGGGTACTTCGTCCATATCAGCATGATGCTCATGGCGGTCGGCATCATGGGTATCAACATGTTCCAAATCGACACGCAGGCCACGGTGCCGGTGAATGGAGCCCTGAAGCTGGGGGAGTACTCCGTCAAGTACGAGTCCATCGCACAGTTCGATGCTGCTGACAATCGCCAGGTTACCCGCGCGGTGGTCGGCGTCTACGACGATAAGGGCGATTATTTGGGCGAGTTGCACCCGCGCATCGATTACTATCCGGATGCCCAGCAGAACATGACCATCCCGGGTGAACGCGCCACACTAACCGATGACCTCTACGTCTTGCTGGTGGACTGGCAGCCGGCTACCGCCAACGGCGCGACGTTCAAGATCTTCGTCAATCCGCTGGTAAACTGGCTGTGGATTGGAGCTATTATCTTCTGGATCGGCGCCCTGATCGCCGTCCTCATACCGGATCGCGAGCCCGAAAGACTGGCGGTCCCGGAAGCACAGCGTGTCCCGCAACCGGGTGTGGCGGACTAGGCTCGAGTGGGAATGACGCGCAGCAGGTTCTTGCTCGTTGTATTGGGCCTCTCGGCCCTCATGGCGCTGTGCCTGCCGGCGCAGCGAGCCTTCGCGCAGAAGCCGACGCCCAGCGATGACGAGGTTAACCGCATCGCTCACCAGTTGTACTGCCCAGTCTGCGAGAACACCCCTCTCGACGTCTGCCCGACCGAGGCGTGCCGGCAATGGCGCGACCTGATCCGGCAGCAGCTCTCGCAGGGCTGGACGGAAGATCAGATCAAGCAGTATTTTGCTGACCAGTACGGCGCCCGCGTCCTCGCCGAGCCGCCCCGCACCGGCATGAACTGGCTGGTATACATCCTCCCGCCGCTGGTGATCGTGGCAGGCGCCTTCCTGCTGCTCCGCGCCATGCACAATTGGACGAAACCCGCCGCACAGTCGCCGGCGCCCGGGCAGGAAGAACCCAGCGATGAATACGTAGCGCGTCTGGAAGAAGAGCTTAAGAAACGCAGCTGAGTTCGCCGGGTGGGGCCATGTTGGCCACAGGAATTCCATCGAAGTTCGGAGTATGCCATGACCGATAGTACAATTGCGGCTCCGGCCAAGCGCCGGGGCGTCCCCATGTGGGCACAGATCATCATTTGGGTCGTGCTTCTGGGACTCTTGGCGATGGTGGCGGTCGCCCTCAGGCGCACGCAACAGGGAACGGTGCAGCCCGGAGACAAGATACCGGACTTTGCCATGCCGCTTTTCACCGGATACGGGATGAACGGCAGCCAACAGGTGAAGCTGTCTAACTTGCGCGGCAAGGTCGTCATAATCAACTTCTGGGCCTCGTGGTGCAAGCCGTGCGAGCAGGAGGCGGCCGATCTCAGGACCGCCTGGGACTCCTATAAGGACACCGGGAAGGTCGTGTTCGTGGGCGTCGACTATGTCGATACGGAGCCGGAGGCGCGCGCCTACCTGGAAAAGTTCGGCATCCAGTACTCCAATGGCCCCGACCTTGGTACCAAGGTCTCCCAGCTTTTCCGCATCAAGGGTGTTCCGGAAACCTACTTCATCGATCAGCAGGGTGTATTGAGGCGAGTGCAGGTGGGACCCTTCACCTCCGTGGACGACATCAAAGCCGTGATCGATCCGATGCTGCGCTAAGAGGCATAATGGAGCTGGCTGCTATTCTTTTTCTCCTTGCGATCCTGCTGGCGGTGACGATGTACTTGGTCTCGCCCTTGATAAGCAACCGCCCTCGCCGCGCGGCTCAGGAGACGCAGGAGGTCTCATCTTTGCTCGCCGAACAGGAGCGCCTGCTCAACGCTTTGCAGGAGCTGGACTTCGACTATCAGCTTGGCAAAATACCCGAGGAAGATTATCCCGCCCAACGCGCGGACTTGCGGCAAAAGACCATCGACGTGATGAAACAGCTCGATGCGGCAGCGCCCTCGCGGAGCGCCGCTGTTGCTCCGCCAGACCCCGCCTCATCCGAGAATCCCGCACAGCTGAGCGACGACGAAATTGAGTCCATGCTGGCCTCGCGGCGCAAAGCGCGCAAAACCAGGTCTGCCGGCTTCTGCCCGCGCTGTGGCAAGCCTGTCTTGATCTCCGACCAATTCTGCCCGCACTGCGGCAAAGCGCTGCAATCGGAGCGACAGTCCGCGTAGCGCGCTGGTGCACTTGCCGCGATCTGGAAACGCATTGAGGAATTCATGAAGATCCTTCCCGTTCTTATCGTTGCAGCGGCCGTTCTGCTTACAGGCTGCAACTTTACCCTTGCATCCGATATCACGCCGCCGCCCAACTACGTCTCCCCCACCCCTATGCCAACGCTGGGGGCGCTTGTGCCCGCTTCCGCGCCGGACGTTCAGCAAGGCGCGGCGATCTACGCACAGAACTGCGCGGCATGCCACGGTGACAAAGGGCTGGGCGATGGCGCGCAGAGCATGCAGTTGCCTGTCACCGTTCCGGGGATCGGTCTCCCGGAAGTCGCGCGGGAGGCCTCGCCCGCCTCGTGGTTCAAGATGGTGACACAAGGCAATCTGGATCGCTTTATGCCGCCATTTGCCGAAGCGCTGACCGACCAGCAGCGCTGGGATGTGGTTGCCTACGCGCTGAGCTTGCACACGAACGCAGAGCAGCTCTCCGAGGGCAGGCAGCTCTTCGAGGCGAATTGCGCCGGCTGCACGGCCCGGTTCCTAGACCAGGCCCGCATGGCTGCGCTCTCTGAGGCCGACCTGACCAACGAGATCAAGAATGGACAAGGGGATATCCCCGCCTTTGGCAAATCTCTGACCGACGATCAGACGCGGGCGGTGGCTGCCTATCTTCGCAGTCTGACCTTCGCCTCCGGGCCAGGAGTTGCCGCCGCGCCAGCCACAACGGCGGCTCCTGGCACGGAACTCCCTGCTGCCACACCCGACGCTGGCACACCGGCCGCTGCTACCCCGGCCGCAAGCACTGGGACCATCACCGGCACGGTCCAGATGGGCGACGGCTCCTCAATGCCCGCAGACCTGGCTGTCACTCTGCACGGATACGATCATGGGCAGGATCAGAGCAGCGGCCCCCAGGAAGTGCTGACCCTGACCGGCACGACGGCGCCGGACGGCTCCTACAGCTTTCAAAATGTCGGCATGCCCACAAACCGCATCTTCCTGGCAGAGGCCGCCTACGACGGGCTACAATATCGCTCCAACTTCGCCGCGGTGACCGCCAATGCCACCTCGCTGGCAATCCCTGCCTTGAAGCTATACCAGAAGAGCAACGACTTCGGCCTCCTGAAGCTTAACCAGGTACACGTCTACACGGATTTTGCAACGGCTGGCACCGTCCAGGTGCTGGAGATCTTCGCGTTCTCGAATCCCAGCGATAAGTCGGTCGTGATCTCGTCCGACGGCAGCTCCATTCCCTTCATAAAACTGCCGGAGAATGCCCAGAGCGTGGGGTACGAGGCCGGGCAGGACAGCGCCCCATTCGTTTCAGCAGATAAAGGCCTCGCCGCGGTTCCGAGCGACACTCCGTACTCCATCATCGCCTTCTTTACAATGCCTTACGATAAGAAGATCGAGATCAAGCAGCCTTTTGCGATGGACGCGCCGGCCATCGTCCTGCTCATCCCGGAGGGCCTGAAGGTCTCCAGCAAGCAGTTGACCGATCGAGGCTTGCAGGTCATTCAGAACAACAACTACCATGAGTTCTCTGCCAACCCGCTAAAAGCACAGGAGGAGTTGACGTTCTCGATCAGCGGCAGCCCGAGTGCCAGCTCGGCCACCGGCCCCGACGCCCGGCAATGGACTCTGATCGGCGGCGGCAGCCTCGGCATTATCTTGATCGCCGTCGGCGGACTCCTCTACTTCCGGGACCGCCGCAAAGCGCCCCAGCCAGCCGAATCGAAGGAGTTCGATTCAGCGGACGAGGTCATGGATGCCATCCTGGCCCTCGATGACCTCCATCGGGCCGGCAAGATCGGCGCTGAGGCCTATCAAAAGAGGCGGCAAGAACTTAAAGATATGCTGAGGGAAGTTGCTTAACTTTTTGCTCCTGGCTCTCGCGGGGAAGCGCGCCAAGTTGCTCGCAGCCGGCCGCGCAGCCGAATGGAACGCGCCGTGATCGAAGTTCGCAACCTCGTCAAGCGCTTCAGCGGCAAGACCGTGCTGCGCGGCCTGAACTTCGACGTGCAGCCCGGTGAATTCGTGGCCCTGCTCGGCCCGAACGGCGCCGGCAAGACCACCTTCTTGCGCATTCTGGCGTCGCTCTCACAGCCCACATTGGGGCATGTGCGCGTTGCGGGATACAGCCTGCCGCGCGAGTCTGCCGCGGTGCGCATGCGGCTGGGCGTGCTTTCCCACATGCCTCTCCTCTACGGCGATCTCACCGCCCAGGAGAATCTGCTATTCTTCGGCCGGATGTATGGGGTCAAGGAGCTTGCCAGACGCATCGACGAAGTGCTGGTAATGACCGGCCTTTCGGCGCGGCGGGACGATCTGGTCCGCACCTTCTCGCGCGGTATGCAGCAGCGCCTCGCCATCGGGCGCGCCGTGCTGCACGACCCCGAGGTCATGCTGTTCGACGAACCCTATACCGGCCTGGATCAGGATGCATCGCTCATGCTGGACAAGCTGCTGCAAACGGTGGCGGCACAGGGCCGCACCATCGTCATGACTTCGCACGACCTGGCACGCGCCGAGGACCTCGCCACGCGCTTCGACATCCTCTCACGCGGGACGATCGCTGCCTCAACCAGCCGCAAACAGCTCGGCAGAAGCAACCTGCTGGCCTTCTACAAGAAGACGCTGGCAGCCTGACATGGACGAGATCTTGTCGAAAGAATCATCAGAGCATCCGGCCCTCCGCCAGGGCGAGGCCGGAACAGGCAGATCGACATCGCTGGCTGCTCCCCGCTTCCTGCGTGCCGTGGGCGCTATTGCATGGAAAGACCTCTCAGCCGAGTTTCGCTCGCGTGAGCTTTTCTCGGCCATGATGGTGTTCTCGCTCCTGGTGATATTGATCTTCAACTTCGCCCTGGAGCTCGATATCAGCACACGCAGGACCGTCACATCCGGCATACTATGGGTAACGTTCGCCTTTGCCGGGACGCTGGGCCTTAACCGCTCGCTCAGCATGGAGAAGGATCAAGGCTGCCTGGATGGCTTGCTGCTGGCGCCGGTGGACCGGGCCGCCATCTATTTCGGCAAGGCAGCCAGCAACCTGGTTTTCATGCTGATCGTGGAAGCCATCGTTCTGCCGGTGTATTCCTTTCTTTACGGGATCAACCTGTTCCATCCGGGGCTGGTAGTGGTCATCCTGCTCGGATCGATCGGCTATACCGCGGTAGGCACGCTTCTCGCAACCATGTCCGTGCAAACCCGGACGAGAGATGTGCTGCTCCCCATCCTGCTTTTCCCGGTCGTGCTGCCGGTGCTGATCGCTGCTGTGAAAGCCAGCTCGGCCATCCTGGCAGGCGACGATCCCACGTCCATCATGCCCTGGGTGAACCTGATGCTGGTCTATGACGTGATATTCATTGCCGCGGCATTTATGGGCTTTGACTTTATTGTTCAGGAATGAGCCGGGGCGGGCATCGTCTGCCTTGCTGCAATTCTGTGAAGCCAAAGGAGAGATTCTATGCAAGCAAAACCAACCGCGCTGAAAGCTCTTGATATTGCATCCATCGTGCTGCTTGCCATAGCCGGCTACCTGGCGCTGATCTATGCGCCGGAGGAGTTGGTCATGGGGCAGGTGCAGCGCGTCTTCTATTTCCATGTCGCCACGGCTTGGACCGGACTGCTGGGGTTTGTGGCAGCCGGTGTGGCGGGCGTCGTGTACCTGGTGACCGCCGATGAAAAATGGGATACCGTCGAGGTGGCGGCCGTGGAAATCAGCCTCGTATTCTTCTTCGTCACCATCGTGCTGGGCTCCATCTGGGCCCGGCCGATCTGGAATACCTGGTGGACCTGGGACCCGCGCCTGACGACGGCCGCGGTGACCGAACTGATCTATATCGCCTATTTCATGCTGCGAGCAGGGATCGAGGATCCCACCAAGCGAGCCCGCTTTGGGGCGGTGTATGCGATCATCGGGGCGATCAGTGCTCCCATCACATTCCTTGCCATCCGGTTCTTCCGGACGATCCACCCGGTTGTGATCGGCAGCGGCGATCCCAGCGCGCAGGGCACCTTTGCCATGAGCCCGCACATGCTGGTGGCGTTCTTCTTCGCCCTGTTTACGTTCACTGTCATTTTCATCGATCTCTTCTGGAATCGGATTCGTCTCGGGAGTCTGGCTGGCAAGGTCGAAGAGTTGAAACTAAGCATTCTGCAGTAGGAGAGAGCATGTTCCTGGACCAAAGTACGCCCGACACTTCCGTCTATATGATCGCGGGTTACACGATCTTCTTTGTCATTACCGCGATCTACGTGATAAGCCTGGCCATCCGGGAGCGGAACCTGAAGCGCGATCTTGCCACGTTGGAGGCGCTCAAGATGGAACAGGAACAGCAGGCCGCCGCAGCAGCAGCTGCGGCCCCCGTGGCGCCCGGACCGGCGCGTCCAAGATCGAACAAGCCGAAGCCGACAAATAAGAAAGCCCGTAGAAAACAGTAGTTGCAAATGCGGCGAACTCCCGTATAATGGAATTGGAGTCCCATTATCGGGGTTTATGCTGGCCAACTCGCGACGCAGGCTCCTGTTCAACGGTATCATCGCTATTCTGATGACTTTCATCAGCCTGGCGGGGGAGCCCGCGCGGCACGCCTCCGCCTCTACTCCGTCTGCCCCGCCCGGTCCGGACCGGGTCGCAACCATCACGGTGAATTACACCGCCTACGAGTGGTGGATGGCCACCTGGAGAAAGAACATCGTCGTCTGCAGCCTGACGGTGGATCATAAGGGGCAGCCGACGCTCGGGGAGATCTACGAAAACTGCGGTCAGGACGTCTACGAGACGTTCCGGGATCAGCCCAGTTGCGACACCGCCAACCCCAAGCTCTGCGAGGGTTATTACCTCGTCCTCATACAGACCAGCAAGGCGCAAAAGCAGGTCACGATCACTCTTCCGCCCCCGGAGGTGTGGTTGTCGTTGGAGGGCTGCGATTCGGTGTCCAGGGAGGGCACCAACATATGCCAGGGCGACCCCGTCCTGGTGCTTCAGGGCGAGGAGCCGCTTCCCAACGAGCACATCCTTCGCATCGAAGGCACCATGGATGGGCAGCCGTTCACGTGCGACCCCACCTGCAAGATCCGGCTGGCGCCCACCGACACCGATGGCGTGGCAATGCAGTTTTGGGCCTGGTCCAGCTACGGTGACAGCAGCGAAGTCTTTGCCGCCCAAGTGCGCGTGGCCCAGGCCGCCGACAATAACCCGGATCAGAACTCGCTCTACGTGGACGTTCTTTCCAGCCAGTGGAAGGGCGTTCGTCTGGCGTCTTGCGTGGACACCTGGGGCACGTTCGCTCCCGTTGGCGGGCCGCCTCCCTGGCTGAGCACCCCGCAGAATGCATCCGATCTTAGCAGTGATATCCCCTACAGCTATCTCGCGGCAAACCTCATCCTCGAGGGCGCCGTGGATGCCAGCGCCTGTCCGGACGGCGGCCTCGTCCCCGGAGGAGGAGCCAACCAGTGCGGGCAGGATGCGGCTCGCAGCGCAGCCGAGGCCTGGCAGAACCAGTTTGACGAGCTGATCATGCGGGCTGCCGACGACACGGGTGTGCCCGCCCAGCTTCTGAAGAACTTGTTCGCACGCGAAAGCCAATTCTGGCCCGGTGTGTTCAAGTCCGTGTCCGACGCGGGGCTTGGGCAGCTCACCGAGAACGGCGCGGACGCGGCGCTGCTCTGGAACCCATCCTTCTATTCCCAGTATTGCCCGCTCGTGTTGTCAGCCCAGACATGCTCGCAGGGCTATCTTCACCTGAAATCCAGGGATCAGAAGCTGCTGCGCGCCGCGCTGGTTTCCAGCGTCAACGCGACTTGCAACAATTGCGCCCTCGGCATCGACTTGAGCAGAGCCGATTTCAGCATTGGCGTCTTCGCCCACACCCTGCTGGCGACCTGCGAGCAGACAGGCCAGGTCATCTTCAACACCGTGCGCCAATCGCCCGGCGCCGTTGCCTCCTATGAGGACCTTTGGAAGTTCACCCTGGTGGACTACAACGCGGGCGCAGGATGCCTCGCGCTGGCGCTGGATGCTGCCTGGAATGCCGATCACAAGCTCACCTGGGACACCGTCTCGAATCGCTTCACGCCCGTGTGTGCGCCGGCGAAAGATTACGTGAACGACATCAGCCAGTAGCGGCACTTTGTATTGCCGATCCCTGCACGCGCGCAACGGAAGCTGTGGCTTCCGTTGCTTTATTCTGTGCTAAACTCTGTCGAAATTCCCTCCTCATGTTCGGCAAGGAACGAGTACGGCCCGGTTCGGTCTCAGCTCTGGGGCGGATTTGACATCGGCCTGTATTGAGTCGGACATGGGGTTTGGAGGCATCCATGCTGACCGTGGTCGAAAAGGTCCTTTTCGCGCTGGCAGTCCTCGCTTCGCTCTACTTCACCTGGCGCGGGGTACAGCGCATCGTCAGGCATATTTCCAGCGGACATGGCAGGATCGATTGGTCGCTGATCCCAAAGAGGATCGGTGAGCTGATCGCCAAGGTAGGCTTCTTCCAGCCCGTTTTCCGCTTTCGGCTGGGGCCCAGCATCCTGCACGCCCTGATCGGATGGGGCTTCATCATCTTCCTCGTCGTCAACCTTAACGACCTTGTATACGGCTACACCGGCTTTGCGATCCTCAACCGGACAGGCATCGTCGGAGACTTCTACCGGCTGATGGCTGACGTGGCGAACGTTGCCATCCTGGTTGGCATCATCGGCATGGCGATCCGCCGCTTCGTCCTTCGGCCCCCCACACTTTCCACCCGCGATACCACGCTGCTCCATCCCAGGGCCCGCTTCGGCATCCTGCGTGATTCGGCCATCGTCGCGGCCTTCATCTTTACGCACAACGCGGCCCGCATGCTCGGTGAGTCGTTCAATCTTGCAGGCGAAGGCGTGCACGATCCGTGGCAGCCATTTGTGTCCAGCCTGGCGGGGGCTTGGGCCGGTTCAAGCCCCGACGTGATGCTCGTAGGCGAGCACCTTATGTTCTGGGTTTCGCTGGGCGCCGTGTTGGCGTTCCTGCCCTATTTCCCGTATTCCAAGCATATCCACCTGTTCTTTGCTCCCATCAACTTCGCTCTGAAACCGCAAAGGAGGTCGATCGGAGAGCTCAGCTACATCAACCTGGATGACCAGTCCATCGAGCAGTTCGGCGCAGCCAAGCTGAGCGACCTGGGCTGGGAACAGATCATGGATAGCTACGCCTGCATCATGTGCTTCCGCTGCCAGGAGGTCTGCCCGGCCTACAACACCGGCAAGGTGCTGAGTCCGGCGGCATTGGAGATCAACAAGCGCTATCACTTCAACTACGGCGGCGCCACCGATGTTCCCATGCTGGATCTGATCAGTGAGGAGGCTGTGTGGGCATGCACGAGCTGCGGCGCCTGCATCGACATTTGCCCGGTCGGCAATGAGCCGATGCGCGATATCCTCGACATTCGTCGCAACCTGTCCATGATGGAAAGCAGTTTCCCGAAGCAGCTCGAGACGGCCTTCAAGGGGATGGAGCGCAATGCCAATCCGTGGAACGTCTCGCAGGCGGACCGCATGAAATGGGCCGCCGGCTTGCACGTGCCGACCATCGAGCAGAACCCGGCCCCCGAGATCCTCTGGTGGGTGGGCTGCGCCGCCGCCACGGACGCGAGAGCGCAGAAGACCGCACAAGCCTTCGCCCGGATCCTCGAGGCTGCGGGCGTTAACTACGCGGTCCTTGGGCAGAACGAGCAATGCAACGGCGACTCCGCCCGGCGCGCCGGGCGCGAGGATATATTCTTCGGCCTGGCTTCGGCCAACGTCGAGATCCTGAACGAGGTCGCCCCCAAGCGCATTGTGACCACTTGCCCTCACTGTCTCCATACTCTCAAGAACGAATACCCGGCGTTTGGCGGTAACTACACGGTGATCCACCACACACAGCTGATCAACGAGCTGGTTGGCACCGGCAAGATACAGCTCTCGATCACAGATGATAAGTACACGGTCACTTTCCATGATCCGTGTTACCTTGGCCGTCACAACAAGATATTCGAAGCGCCGCGGGAAAACTTGAAATCGGTCGGGCTGACGACCATCGAGATGCCGCGGCATGCAGCCAAGTCCTTCTGCTGCGGGGCGGGCGGCGCGCAGATGTGGAAGGAAGAGGAGAACGGCACGGCACGCGTGAACAACACGCGCTTCGAGGAGGCCAAAGCTACCGGCGCGGGTACGATCGCCGTGGGTTGCCCGTTCTGCATGACGATGCTGACCGATGCCTCCAAGGCGGAGGGCGGCGCGGTTGAGATTAAGGATGTGGCGGAGATCGTTGCAGAGAGGCTGAAGCAGCCGGAGCTTTTGCCGGCAGACTAGCTCACCACCCGGATGGCGCTTCGCGCCCGAAGCTAAACTCCTCTAGCCGTATATCTAGCAGGCATCTTAATGATGCCTGCCTTTTCTTACGATGCATGGAAGGCCTCACCGAGGCGCTTGATACCTCGGTCGATTTCATCCCCATCATAGAACGAAATGCTCAGCCGAACGCAATCGCGCAGACCGGACGCGCTGGAGAACAGACCACCCGGCCTGAAATCCGCGTGGAGTGCACGGACGGCCCTGCGTAATGTCTCGGTATCACAGCCCGGCAAGCGGACCCAGAAGAAATATCCGCCGTCGGGCCTCTGGAACTTGCCTTCGGGCAGGTAGCGCCGCAGGGCGTCCTCCATGCGAAGCACACGGGCGGAATAGACCTGCTTCAAGCGCTCGATGTTGTGTTCCAGGGAGCCGTCCTCGATCAGGCCGCGCACGATCGCGGACGTGAAGGGATTGAGGCCGCCACCACTTGTCAGCAAGCCGCAGTTGGCGAGACGCCGTATCAACGTCGGAGAAGCCTGGATCCACCCCAGCCGGAGCCCCGGCGCCAGGATCTTCGAGAACGATCCAAGCGAGACCACGTTCTCAAAGCCCGCATAGGTGCCAAAGGCGCGTGGCGGCTCGGCGCCATAGTTCAGGTACTGGTACACCTCATCGGCCAGCACCAGGAAACCGTACTCTTGTGACAGGGCAGCCAAACGCCTGCGCCGTGCCTCAGGAAGCGTATGGCCGCTTGGGTTCTGGAACGTGGGAATAATGTAAAGGAACTTGGGATCGCAGGTTGTGAGCGCCTCCTCCAGCGCCTCGATGACCAGCCCGGATCCGTCCGTTGGCAGCGGCACCACGCGCAACCCATGATCGGCAAAGATACTCAGCGCCAGGAAGTAGGACGGCTCCTCGACGAGGATCGTATCGCCCGCGCATGTGAGCAGTGTGCAGAGCAGATCCAGCGCATTGGAGATTCCCGCTGTGATGAAGAGCCGTTCCGGATCGGGCTCGGCAGTGTTATCTCTGGCAAGGAAGCGGGCGAGCGCCCAGCGCAGATAGCCGTCGCCCTGTTCCGGGCCATACTGGAGGAAGGAATTGTCGGGCTGGCTCAGCCGGGCTTCCGCGGCCCGCCGCAGGAGGTCAAGCGGCAGCAGGGCAAGCTGCGGATCGCCCCGGCCAAGGTCGATGAAGCCTTCTGCGATCGGGATCTGCGTGGTTTGAACGGACATGTCAGTCAGCGTCCAGGATTCAGGATTTGAGGTTCCGCGCGTTGAAGCTCTTGGGTTGTGGCCAAGTATAACCATACTGAATGCAGAGGCGGTCACCAACTACCGAATGTCATCGCGAACCACCGCCGAACACCCCTCTTGCTGGTCAAGAGGGGTGTTCGCTTGGATGGATACACTGCCGATCAGGCTCACCACACACCTGGGCGCTGGCCGCTCGAGCCCCGCTGTTGAAGGTAGAATCCGGACATGTCCGAATTGTGCGCGAAACGGATTCGACTGGCGAACCCGAGTGATGCAGAGGGTATTCTCGCTATCTATGCGCCGATCGTCCTCGATACCGTAATATCTTTTGAGTTGGAACCACCCACGCTGCAGCAGATGCGGGAACGCATCGCAGCCACGCTTCCAACGCTCCCCTGGCTCATCGCCGAGTCGGATCAGGGCATTCAAGGATATGCTTATGCCAGCCGTCACCGTGAACGGGCCGCGTATCAGTGGTCTGTGGACGTATCCGTGTATGTGGCGGAAGGTGTCCGGGGCAAAGGCCTGGGCCGCGCGCTTTATGCGCCGCTTCTCGGCATCCTGAAAGACCTTGGATACTACTCGGCGCTGGCAGGCATCGTCCTGCCGAATGCTGCAAGCGTTGGCTTGCACGAAGCAATGGGTTTCCAGCCTGTCGGCATCTACCGCAGGATCGGGTTCAAGCTGGGCGCATGGCGCGACGTGGGATGGTGGCAATGCCAGCTCCAGGACTACGCTGACAACCCCACACCGCCGCGGCACCTGGCGGACCGGATCTCCGTCCTGACCTCGTGGTTACCGGTCTGATGCGATACCTCCATCCCAAAGCTGCGACGCCGTATTTGTCCCTCTGATACAATTCGCCCACTATGCCATCCGATACCCAGGTCATCTACTCCATGGTGCGGGTGGGCCGCATCCACCCGCCGAACAAGCAGGTCCTGCGCGACATTTCACTCGGCTTCTACTACGGCGCGAAGATCGGCGTGCTGGGCCTGAACGGCGCGGGCAAGTCCACGCTCCTCCGGATTATGGCAGGGCAGGACCCGGACTATGTCGGCGAGATCGCCATCTCCAAAGGCTACACGGTTGGGCTCCTGGAGCAGGAACCACGGCTGGACGAGAGTAAGTCCGTCATGGAGGTCGTCAAGGAGGGCGTGCAGCCCATCGTGGATATGCTCCGGCGCTTCGACGAGGTCAATGCGAAGTTCGCCGAGCCCGATGCCGATTTCGACGCGCTGGTGGCGGAGCAGGCCAGGTTGCAGGAAGAGCTCGACAAGCACGATGCGTGGAACCTGGACAGCCATCTCGATGTGGCGATGGAAGCCCTCCGCTGCCCCCCGCCTGTTACCCCGGTCAAGGTGCTTTCCGGCGGAGAGCGCAGGCGCGTTGCGCTCACCCGCCTACTGTTGACCGAGCCGGACATCTTGCTGCTGGACGAACCTACCAACCACCTGGATGCAGAGTCGGTCGCCTGGCTGGAGCATCACCTGCGCGAGTACAAGGGCACGGTCATCGCCGTCACCCACGACCGCTACTTCCTCGATAACGTCGCCGGTTGGATCCTCGAGTTGGACCGCGGCTATGGCATCCCGTGGAAGGGCAACTACTCCTCGTGGCTGGAGCAGAAGAAGGAGCGCCTCTCGCAGGAGGAGAAGGCCGAGAGCAAGCGCCAGAAGACGCTCGAGCGCGAGCTGGAATGGATCAGTATGTCTCCCAAGGCCCGTCAGGCCAAGGGACAGGCCCGCGTGACGGCCTACGAAAAGTTATTGGGGCAGGAAATGGAAAAGCGACGTGAAGAGCTGGAGATCTATCTTCCGCCCGGGCCGCGCTTGGGGGATATTGTCTTCGACCTCAAGGCTGTCAGTAAGGCGTTCGACGAGCGTCTGCTCATAGACTCATTTACCGCAGCCATTCTGCCCGGATCCATTGTGGGAGTCGTCGGCCCCAACGGCGCCGGCAAGACCACCCTGCTCAAGATGATTACCGGCGAGGAAAATCCGGACAGCGGCACGATCCGCATCGGCGAGACCGTGAAGCTCGCCTATGCCAACCAGATGCGCCCGCTCGACGATAACAAGACCGTCTGGGAGGAGATTTGCGGCGGTCAGGACGAGATCGTCCTCGGCAGCCGGAAGATGAACTCGCGCGCCTACGTTGCCTCCTTCAACTTCCTCGGCACCGACCAGCAGAAGAAGGTTTCCATGCTTTCCGGCGGGGAACGCAACCGCGTGCACCTGGCCAGGACCCTCACCGAAGGCGCCAATGTGATCCTCCTGGATGAGCCCACGAATGATCTGGACGTGAACACCCTGAGGGCCTTGGAAGAGGCGTTGGATGATTTCGCGGGCTGCGCGGTCGTCGTCAGCCACGACCGCTGGTTCCTCGACCGTATCTGCACCCACATCATTGCCTTCGAAGGCGATTCACAGGTGCGCTTGTTCCTCGGCAACTGGTCAGACTATGAAGCGTTCATGAAGGACAAATTCGGAAAGGACCTCACGCCCCACCGCGTGAAATACCGGACGCTCAAGAGATAGCCGCACCGAAATGAGGCCACATTGGCAAAGGGAAACGGTTCCAGCTCGCTCGATGATCTGAGTGCCCGAGCGCTTGAGATCGCCAAGCGCAGGCAGGCGGCCGCCACGGCGGCTGTATCGCTGCTGGAGGACCGCTACGAGACCACGTTCGAGGCGCATGCGGGCACGTTGTTGCGCGCGATGGCCTGGCTGGCCGGCACAAGCCTGTACCGGTCTTTTGGACTCCCCGCCGATATCCCGCCGGGTTCGCCCGTTCATTCGGATCAGTCCAACGAGCAGGCTCCCATGCTACTCAAGGCATTCATGTTCTTGATCGACCGGTATGGGGTCAAGGTCCAGCCGGAGGAAGTCGCCGCTGAGATTCCTGCGGAGCATAGGCCGCGCACCGACATCCTGACCGTGCAAAGCCAGTTCCAGCATCAATACAATGAGACCATGAAGCAGAACGGTTTTGACTTCCTGGAGGGCGGCAAAGCGGGCGCAGTCGCCTGCGCGCAGCTCGTGCGGCTGCATTGCCAGGATCGCAGCGACTTGCTGCCTGCCATCGCCGTCAGCACTGTTTCGATGGGCTTTGTAGAGGGTTCAAAGACCGCGCCGGCGCCACTGCGATCTTCTTAAAGCAAGGTGCCTCCTTCGGCCCATTGCCCCGTAGAGGCCGGAAAGAGGCGAGGAGGAGTAAGGAATCAAGGAGCAGCTGTCGGCTAGGGCTCCTCGATGTCTACACGCGCGTCATCAATGGCTTCGATCACCAGGCGGCCGGGACCTTTCGGCAGGTAGTGGCGGCCAGGCCTGAGCATGTAATCCTGTCCTTCACCGGTATGAGTGACCCAGATCACACCCTCTTTGCACTCGATAGCCATTTTCGGCTGGGTTTCGTCCAGCGTCAACAATTGATTCTTCTTTAGGATCAATTCGATCCTGTGAGTTTGCGGTCGGATGTTCATAGCGCTCTCCTGGCAGGCCACATTTGTCCGCCGCTTGTAGTATCGCGCTCACCAGCCAACCAGTACAGATGCAGAATCTGTAGGTTGTTACCATAACAGTTTTGGATATGCTATACTGTACTGGTCCTGCTCTTCCAAACTGTGACTCATGGCGGGACCTTGTGCCAGAAAACAGATTTGCATGGAATTGCCGGCGGGCAGGTACGGATGAATGAGGCGGTTTCCACCATCAGGACGCTGCGCTATCAGGAGCTCGCTGACCGCTTGGCGGAGCTCATCCGGCAGGGCACGTATCCCCCGGGCGAGAAGCTGCCGTCGGTCCGGCAGATGAGCCGGCAGCAATCGCTGAGTGTCAGCACCGTGCTGCAGGCCTACTCGGTGCTGGAAAGCCACGGGCTGATCGAAGCGCGGCCGCAGTCGGGTTACTACGTGCGTGCGAGCTCGGCTCCGCGATTGCCGGAGCCGGAGATCTCCACACCCGGCCGCGACCCGAGTCAGGTCAGCCTGCACGAGCTCATCATGATGCTCCTTGGCGACACGATCAACCCGAACCTGATCCAGCTCGGCGCCGCCATGCCGAATCCGCAGTTCTTGCCCACGAAGAAGATCAATCGTATCCTGACCGACCTGCTACGCCAGGATGATCCCAATTCGCACCAATACAGATTCCCGCCCGGCCTGAATTCATTGAGGACACAAGTTGCTCAAAGGGCGGTCATTTCGGGCTGCAGCTTATCGCCGAACAGGATCGTGATCACCTCAGGCGCAACAGAGGCGGTCGACATATGCCTGCACGCGCTGACGCGGCCGGGAGATATTGTGGCCATCGAATCGCCCACTTATTTCGGCGCGCTGCAAAGCCTCGAGATCCATGGCCTGCGTACGCTCGAGATCCCCACGCACCCGCGCGATGGCATGAGTCTGGAGGCATTGGCGTTCGCGATCGATCACAACCCGATCCGGGCAGTGATGGTCCTTTCGAACTTCAACAACCCCCTGGGGAGCATGATGCCGGATGACAAGAAGAAAGAGCTGGTGGAGCTCCTGGAGCGGAACGACATCCCCCTCATCGAGAACGACGAGTGGGGCGAGATCTACTTTGGAGACAAGCGGCCGATGGTATGCAAGGCCTTCGACACCAAAGGGCTGGTGATGCTGGTCTCGTCTTTTTCCCAGGATATCAGCCCCGGATTCCGGGTGGGATGGGTAGCGCCCGGGCGCTACCAGACGGAGGTCGAGTGGCTTAAGTTCACCATCAGCGGCGCGGCGCCTACAATCGGCCAGAAGGTTATCGCGCGTTTCTTGGAGAGCGGAGGTTATGAACAGCACCTGCGGCGGATACGGCGCGAGTATGCCCGCAACGTGGATTTGTTGTCGAGCGCCGTGATGCGATACTTTCCCGAAGGCACCCGCCTGACTCGGCCCTCGGGTGGATTTGTGCTCTGGGTGCGCCTCCCGGAAAACGTCGACTCCCTCAAGCTGTACAAGACCGCCCGGCAGGCCGGCATTACGCTCGCCCCTGGTTACGTGTTCTCGCCCACACAGCAGTTTCCCAACTTCATTCGGCTGAACGCAGCGGAATTCACATACTCCACCGAGCGTGCCGTCGAGCGGCTGGGAGAGATGGTGAAGGAGCAGGCAGCGCTCGCCTCCGCATAGTCACGCCTGCGCGGAGCTTCTGCTTCGCTGGCGCCATTTTGTTAATCCCCTCGATTATTGATCTGTGTTCATCTGTGGTTCAGTTCTCTTTGCTGACAGCAGATAGCTGAACGTCGTAGCGAAGTCGTAGCGAAGCGAAGACCCCGCTTTGGCAGGGCTGACCGCTCCTAAACCACCGCCACTTCCACCGAGTGGATGGGCGGCAGGTAATCGGCAAGCAGATCCCAATGGTCGCCAGAATCGCGGCTGTAGAAGAGCTGCCCCGTATTCGTCCCTACGTAAATTCCAGCGTCCTCAAACGTGTCAGTTGCCATCGCTTCCCGCAGCACGTCGACCCGCGCCTTATCAGGCAGGCCGTTGGTAAGCATCTCCCAGGAGGCGCCGGCATCCCGGCTTCGCCAGACCGCGAAGCGTCCATCCACGCTCATGTGATATTCCTGGCTCTCCTCCGGAACCACGTAGATCGTGCGCGGCTCGGTGGGATGCACGGCAATCGGGAAACCGAAGCGGGTTGGGAGTTTGCCCTCACCGATATCGACCCAGTCCTCTGCCCCATTGTCACTTCGATAGATACCGCAATGGTTCTGCTGGTAGATCACGTCGGGCTTCGACGGGTGCATGGCCATCTTGTGGACGCAGTGTCCAAATTCGGGAAACGGGTCCGGATTGAAGTCAGCGCGCACGTTCTTGTTGAATGGCGCCCATGTCTGGCCGCCATCGTCGGTACGGTAGCAGCCACCGGCTGAGACTGCAATGTACATGCGCTGCGGCCTCGTCGGGTCGAGCAGAATTGTGTGCAGGCAAAGGCCACCTGCTCCGGGATTGAACTGGCCGCGATGGGGATGATCGAAGAGCGGCTCATTAAGGGTCCAGGTCTCGCCCCGGTCGCGCGAGACAAAGAGTGATGCGGGCTGCGCACCCGCATACAGCACGCCTGGCTCACTCGTACGCCCGGGGGTTATGTTCCAGACCTTGATCAACTGCTCCGGCTTGTCCTTGATCGGATCGCCAGACTCGGAGCGGAACATCTCGTCGACCGTGCCCATCGGTCTTCCAGATTTGGAAGGCCGGGAGATGACAGGCACCTGCTTTGCTTGCGTCCACGTTTTACCAAGGTCATCGGAATAATGGGTCGTTGCTCCGTAAATGACGTGCTGAACCGCCGCGTGCAAGCGCCCATCCCGCGGGTCCAGCTTCATGTGCATCACATCCCAGCTCTTGAATTGAATGTCACTCACATCCCAGTTGCGGCGCGCAGTATCACTTGTGTAGATGAAACCGCCCTTGCTTGTTCCTACCAGGACCTTGACTTTCGCACTCATAATGCTCCTCTCCGCACCGAAGGAGGTCTCCGGGTGCTGAACCGATTGTGGGCAGGGCAGAATAAATGTTCTATGTAAATTATATCATATTTGTCCAGTTAGAGGACTCGAGCTTTCATATGAATTGACAACAAGAGCGCAGCCGGAAGCTGCATGCCGGCTGCGCTCACTGGTTCCAGACCAGGATCCGGAGGTTGAGATTATGACTAGGAACTGGGCGGGTTCTGTTCCGAGCTCACAGACTGTGCCGGTGCCGGCTCGCTGTGAACCACTGGCGAGTGAGCAAGACCCGAGCGCCTGCCCAGCTGGTAGAACAGGAAGGCCACCAGGGCCAGGATCACAAGCGGCACGAAGAGGCGCAGCAAACCACCCAGGAAGAACATGCCCATCCCGAACGGCCCGAAACGCATCATGCCGCCCATGCCGCGCATCATCGGACCTCGGAAGCCGAACCCGTTCATGGGTCCATATCCTCGTTGACCAAAGCCGCGCGGACCCCTCCCGAAGGGAGGGTTCTGCCCGTTGGGGACTCCAGGCGCCGGTTGCGCCTTGGGCTGCACCGCATTCGGCCGGTAGGTCATCATCAGCGCGTGGCTCTGCCAAGCCCACACGACCCCGCCGACGATTGCGATCGCCACCAGTACCGCTAGAATTCCCAAAACCCATTTAAGCGTTCTACTCATTCATGACTCCTTTGATTGAACGCCGCAATAATACTATAGCAATCCGTGATTCGCGTAAAAGAATTATGTATGTATTATATGGATTTGAAACGGCTTCGCAAGTGCGCGGGCGTCCGGCCACCCGGCGCTCACCCCTGGGCATCCGGGATATCGCCGAATATGGGATAATCCTAGATCTGCATGAAGGTCCGGACCCAGATCATCGTCATCGCGCTGCTGCGCGTCATTCTGAACACCATGCATCGCATGGTGTACCCGTTTCTGACGATCTTTGCGCGCGGGCTGGGCGTGGATGTGACGACGCTCTCGCTTGTGCTCTCAGGCCGCAATCTCGCCGGCATCGTGGGGCCCGCCTTCGGGCCCGTAGCGGATACGCGCGGCCGCAAATTTGTCATGCTCAGCGGCATTGCCCTGTTCACGCTGGGCGTCGGCATCGTGGCGGTCCGACCCGGTTTTCAGACCTTCTCCGCCGCGCTGATCCTCGCCATCCTCAGCAAGTCCCTGTTCGATCCGGCAGTGCAGGCATATTTCGGCGATCGTGTTCCGTATGAGCAGCGCGGCCGTGCCATCGCTGTCACGGAGATGGCTTGGTCTCTTTCGTTCATTGCGGGGGTGCCGGTCATTGGTTTTCTCATCGCGCGCTACGGCTGGGCGGCCCCCTTTCCCGTTCTCACCGCCCTCGGCCTCGGCATGTTCCTTGTGATCTGGCGCATCATCCCGCATGATTGGCCGCACGCATCCGAAGGCGGAGTGACCGGCGCGCCGGCTTGGGCCAGTCTGCAGGCCGTGGTCACGTCGATACCCGCCCTGGCCGGGATCTCCATCGCCCTCTGGTCCAGCATCGCCAATGAAAGTGTGAACCTTAACTTCGGTGTCTGGCTGTCCGATTCCTTTGGGCTCCAGATCGCGGCCCTGGCCGGCGCCTCTGCCGTGATCGGCATCGCCGAGCTGAGCGGAGAAAGCCTGGTGGCGCTTGTCACCGACCGGCTGGGCAAAGGCAGAGCAGTTCTCCTCGGGCTCTCTGTGAACACGCTGGCCGCCCTGCTCCTGCCGTTCGTCGGTCGTACCGAGGCGGGCGCGCTGGTCGGCCTGTTCTTCTTCTACCTATCTTTTGAATTCATGATCGTGAGCCAGCTGCCCATGATGACCGAGACGGTGGCTCAAGCCCGCGGCACTGTGATGTCGATCAACCTGATGGCATTCGGGATCGGGCGCTCCGCCGGCGCGCTGCTCTCCGCCTATGTCTACGCCCGCTATGGCTTTCCTGCCGTAACGCTCGTAGCGATTATCTTCAATGTGCTGGCAATGCTGGCGCTGGCAGAGATGCAGAACAAACTGGCGGTTCTCCCAACTCTTCGCAGTTGGCTCTCGCGCACCTTTTCGCGCGATCCGGGGTCGGAATGACAGGCATGTGGCTGGACCAGGCTGCACCTTCGGATCATGTCAGCGAAACCGGGGTATCATAGCTGGCCGCATGCAACGTCTAAGCGCCCGGTCCGCGCTGATATAATCTGCCGGTAACTCATTCTTGGCATAACTGAATGGCAAAGCAATCAGCGGCATATACACGCGGCAAAGGTCTGCTGGAACCGATGTTGGCGCGCATGCGCACGCAGCGTGCGAACCAGTTGATACCGCCCGAGCTGCGTACAGGGCGGATTCTGGATATCGGCTGCGGGTCATTTCCCTATTTTCTGTCGCATACAGCCTTCGAGGAGAAATTCGCGGTCGATCAGCTTCCGATGGCGCAAGAGATGGCCGCGCAGAATCACATCGAGTTCTTCACCCTGAATCTGAACGAGGAGCCGCACCTGCCGTTTCAGGCAGAGTACTTCCATGCCGTCACCCTCCTCGCCGTCGTCGAACACCTTGCCCCGGACAGCATGGCGTTGCTCTTCCAGGAGACCTGCCGTGTCTTGAGACCGGGGGGCATCGTTGTCCTCACCACGCCGGCTGCCTGGTCCGACGGGCTGCTGAGGCTCATGGCCCGCATCCATTTGGTGAGCGCGGAGGAGATCCACGAGCATGCCTTCGCTTATACGCTGCCGCTATTGGGCTGGCATTTCGGTCAGGCGGGTTTCCTAATGTCCAAGGTCCGGTTCGGATACTTCGAGTTCATGCTCAATATGTGGGCCACGGCGCGCAAGTAACCGCCCGCACCCGGCCGGGTGGCCCGCGCCGCACAGATCGAGCTTCAGCACTCTCCCCACGTCTGATCCATTAGTCTGTATCTGTGGTTAAATAGCTTCATGCTGATTCACTCTGCCAATCAGGTTCTCACGCTCGCCGGCGGTCCGCAGCGCGGCGAGGCACTCGGTACGCTTGGTGTGATCGAGGACGGCGCAGTGCTCATGCGTGATGAGCGGATCGTCGCCGTCGGACCCAGCCGGGAACTGCGCGCCTCCTACGGCGACGAACCGCTGCTGGATGCCTCGGGTTGCGTGGTCCTGCCGGGCTTCGTCGATCCTCATACGCACCTGATCTGGGCCGGCGACCGGTCCCGTGAGTTCGAGATGCGCCTGGAGGGCGCAAAATACCTGGACATCTTGGCCTCCGGCGGAGGCATCATTTCCACCGTTCGGAAGACCCGCTCAGCGTCCATCGAGGCACTCATGGCGGAAACACGGCCGCGTCTGCTGCGCATGTTCGAACATGGGACGACGACCGCCGAGGCCAAGACCGGCTACGGCCTCCAGACCGCAACCGAGCTGAGGCTGCTCAAGGCGCTGCTAACGCTGGACGACGAGTCGCCTATGGAACTGAGTATCACCTTCCTGGGAGCCCATGCGATCGCTCCGGAGTACAAGGACGACCCTCAGGGGTACACCGACCTCATCGTGGAGACCATGCTGCCTACGGTGCAGCAGTGGTGGCAGACCCATGCCCCGCGTCTGCCGCTGCCCTTCGTGGATGTATTCTGCGAAGACCGCGCCTTCACGCTCGAGCAATCGCGCCAGATCCTCGGCAAGGCTCGCAGCCTTGGATTCCCGCTCAAGATCCATGCCGACGAGTTCGGGAACCTGGGTGGCGCCTCCCTCGCTGTCGAGCTGGGAGCCGCTTCCGCGGACCACCTCGTGAAGACTTCCGATGCCGACATTGCCGCCCTCGCCGGTTCCGATACTGTCGCCGTCTCGCTCCCGTGCACGCCCTTCGGACTTGCAGAACGTGAATACACGCCTGCCAGGAAGATCATCGAAGCGGGCGGCATCCTGGCGCTCGCCACAGATTGCAATCCCGGCACGGCTTGGAATGAATCCATGCAGTTCGTGATCTCGCTGGCCTGCCGTTCCATGGGACTCACACCGGCCCAAGCGATTGCCGCCTCCACGATCAATGCCGCGCATGCCATCCGGCGCGCGGATCACATCGGCTCGCTGGAGTCCGGCAAGCAGGCCGACTTGCTGATCCTGGGCGTACCGGATTACCGTCATCTCGGCTATCGGTTCGGGAGCAACCTGGTGCGCCAGGTGGTGAAGAAGGGGCGCGTCTATTCGGTCAACGTTGGCTATTACCAAACCGCCTGAACGCCGCTGGTCAGGGTTTCAAAGTCGTGCGTGACCGTTCGAGAGGAGGAGAGAATTGTCCATTGATCTGTCAGCCATACACCTGGGCCCATTCGGCTGGCTTGCAGTCCTGATCATTGTCCTGCTGGTGATCTTCGGCGTCTTCCGCTTCTTTTTTCACCACCTGATTCACCTGCTCTTCCGCGGCTGCGGCCTGATCCTCCTAGCCGTTGCCCTTCTCTATGTGCTGCACCTGCTGAAACTGATCTAGGCGCTGCTGCTCCATCCAGAAGTCCCCAAGCTCGCGCACGTGAGGACGCGGCAAAAAGCGGGGCAGTTCACAATGAACTGCCCCGCTCTTACCGAGAACTCACACGCATCATGTGCCGCGTCCGTATCACATCCCTGCTGGCAGGCTATCCCTCCGGAAGAATCGCTGGAGTGCCGCGCCGATGCGCAGCAAGATGGTCAAGCTAACGAGGCATGACGCCGGTGTCCCTGCAAGCGCCTTGGTACAATTGTCGCCGTGCGGCTTCACGGGAGAATGCATGCAAATCGATATTATCGGCGTTCCGATCGATCTGGGTGCGGACCGGCGCGGTGTGGACATGGGAGCCAGCGCCATCCGGTACGCTCACCTGCGGCAGAAGCTGGAAGGCCTCGGTTATGCGGTCGAGGATAAGGGCAACATTGATGTCGCCATCGCCGAAACCTGCTCGGTCGACGATGCCCGTCTGAAATACATTGATTGCATTGTGCCCATGGCGCGGCGGGCAGCCGGCGCTGTCGCCACCTCCCTGCAAGCCGGACATTTCCCGCTCGTGCTCGGCGGAGATCACAGCCTTTCGCTTGGCTCCATTCGTGGCGCCGCCCGGGTCAGAGAGCTGGGCGTGATCTGGCTGGATGCGCACGCTGATTTCAACACGGCCTCCACCACTCCTTCCGGCAACATTCACGGCATGCCGCTGGCAGCTCTGTGCGGGCTTGGGGACAACCGCCTCACGCAGCTCTGGGAGGCGGAACGCGTTCCTGCCGTCGACCCGCAGCGCGTGGCAATCATCGGCGCCCGCGATCTCGACTCCGGCGAGAAGGCGAACTTGCGGGAGGCGGGTGTCCTGGTCATGGGCATGGAACAGATCGACCGCATCGGCATGGCGGCGGCGGTCGAACAGGCCATCGAGCGCGTCGCGCGCGAGGTGGATGGCATCTACCTGTCCTTCGATATGGACGTCATGGATCCCAGGCATGCGCCTGGCGTCGGCACGCCGGTGGCCGCCGGCCTCACACAACGGGAGGGCCACGTGGCGTGCGAGTTGATCGGCGAGACCGGCAAGCTTATTGGCATGGACATCGTGGAAGTGAACCCCATTCTCGATGTCCAGAACCAGACCGGCTCGCTCGCCGTTGAGTTTGTGCTTTCCGCACTGGGTAAGCGGATTTGGCACGGGAATTGACACACACCCCCCGCCGAAAGAGGCTAGAATCAACCACATGGATGACTCAAAGCTGCTGTTAGTTGTGGAAGACATCGCAGGCATTCGAGAGCTCCTCGAATTGACCCTGCGGTTCAAGGATTACGAGGTCATGGCCGCCCAGAACGGTCAGGAAGCCCTCGACATGATCCAGTCCCGGCGGCCCGCACTGGTCGTCACAGACATCCTTATGCCTCGCATGGATGGCTTCAGCCTCATCTATCATCTCCGCAAGGACCCCGGCACCCGCGACATTCCGGTTGTCTTCCTGTCCGCCACATACCTCTCACCGGAGGACAAGGATTTTGCGACAACCCTTGGCGCAGCACGCTTTATCGAGAAGCCCATCAACATGGAACAGTTTCTCGTGACGATCGCGCAGCTCCTGAGCGAATCGCCAGCCTCCCCGCTGCCTCCGCTCCAGGAGACCGAGTTCCTGGAGAAATATCAGGTGCGGCTGGAGACCAAGCTGGAACAGAAAAGTGTGCAGATCGCCCGCGCCGAGCGCCTGCTCCAGACCGGCCCGGCAAACGAGAAAGCCGGCTTCGAAGCCAGCCTCAAACAGGCACTCCACGAGCGGCATGCCATCGAGGTCGAGCTCGAAAATGTTCGCCACCTGCTGAGCGGAATCGATACCCCACAATGACATCCCCAACCCTGTCAGAGCTGGAAACGCTGGCCGAGCAGGCTGGGGGGATCCTCCGCGACGGCTATAGCAAGGAACATCAGATCTCCTTCAAGGGCGTGATCGACCTCGTCACAGAGATCGATCGCGCCTCCGAAGACTACCTGCTGAGCGCCATCCGCCGGCAATGGCCGGGGAGCCATATCATTTCCGAGGAGAGCGGGGTAATTCCAGGAAACCCCGAACATACCTGGTATGTAGATCCTCTCGATGGCACCGTGAATTATGCTCACGGTATTCCGATCTTTTCCGTTTCGATCGCATACGCGCACAACGGCGTCGTCCAGAAAGCGGCGGTCTTTGATCCCATGCGGAGAGAGATGTTCAGCGCCGTGCGCGGCCGCGGCGCCTGGCTGAACGGCGAGCCCATCCGGGTCTCGGGGGCCGATCAATTAGAAAAAAGCCTGCTCGTGACCGGCTTCCCCTATGATACCTGGGACACCAAATATGATAATTTCGGCAACTTCACTCGTCTCGCAAAGACGACGCAGGGCGTTCGCCGGCTCGGTTCCGCCGCACTCGACGCGGCCTACGTGGGTGCGGGACGCTTCGACGGCTTCTGGGAACTCTCGCTGAAGCCCTGGGATATTGCCGCCGGCGGCCTCATCGCCGAGCAGGCCGGCGCCCGCGTAACCAACATCAACAACCGCGAAGACTACCTTTCCGCGCCGCAGTCCATCGTGGCGGCCGGGCCCGGACTCCACGCGAAACTTCTGGAACATCTGTCGATACCCTAAAGTACCAGCCGGGGCTGGTATTTATGCCACCCCTGCCCGATGACGGTCGACCATATTTATGCGGTGCGCGTTGTACGTTCCTGAGGTTAGAATTGCGCCTGTAGGACTTTCGACCGATGTCGATGGACGACGATTTCATCAGCAAGACCAAGGTCATCCTGCCCCGGCGGCGGATGGACTTGTTGAGTCGTCCGCGCCTGCTGGAGATCCTCTACGAGCGCCTGGACCGCAAGCTCATCATTATCTCTGCCGCGGCAGGTTACGGGAAGACCTCGCTGCTGATCGACCTTGCCTATCATAGCGAGCTGCCATTCTGTTGGCTCCAGCTTGACGCTCTCGATCGCGAACCGCAGCGCTTTATTGCCGGGTTGATCGCCTCACTCACCGAGCGGTTCAGGGGCTTCGGTGGACGCTCGCAATCCGCTCTCACCAGCATGACCAGCCTCGACGAGAGCATGGAACGCATCCTCGTGACCCTGGTCAACGAGATCTACGATGAGATCCATGAGCACTTCGTGCTGGTCCTCGATGATTTCCACGTGCTCGACGAGGCGCCGCCGATCCTCTATTTTGTCAACCGTTTCATCCAGCTGGTTGGCGAGAACTGCCATGTGGTTCTCTCCTCGCGCACGCTGCCGGAGTTGCAGGATATTGCCCTGCTCGTTGCGCGGGAGGATGTCGGCGGCCTCGACTTCACGGATCTTTCGTTCCAACCGCACGAGATCCAAGCCTTGCTGGCGCAGAACCGGCAGGTCCGCCTGTCAGAGGAGGATGCCCGCAAGCTCGTCGATGCCACCGAGGGCTGGGTCACCGGCCTGCAATTCGCCGACCTCGATGATCTGGCAGCCAGGAGCTCAAGTCTGCCAGGCGTGCCGCGCAAGGTCGGCGTTACCGTCTTCGATTACCTCGGCCAGCAGGTGCTGGAACAGCAACCGCCCGAGTTGCAGGATTTTCTCCTCCGCAGTTCCATGCTGGACGAGTTCAATGTCAAGCTCTGCCAGGTGGTGCTGGGTCCCAGCTATGCGCAACCGCCGGACTGGTATGAGCTTGTCGCGACGATCACCCAGAAGAATCTGTTCACGCAGCCCGTGGGTCCCAACGGGCAATGGGTCCGCTACCACCATTTGTTCCGCGACTACTTGCAGGAGAACTTCCGCAGGAAGTATCCGGATGAGGTGGAGCCGATATTGCGACGGCTGGCCCAATTTGAGGAGGGCATCGGCCAGTGGGAAAGTGCTTATCAGATCTACACCCAGCTGGATGATACCGAGGCCCTCGCCGGGCTCGTGGAGCGCGCCGGCATTCCCATGTACCAGCACGCTCGCCTCACGCTGGAGTCATGGCTGAAGTCCCTTCCGCCGTCTGTGATCGGCAAGCGCCCCGGCCTGCTCTCCCTGCGCGGCAACATCGAGTTGGTGAAGGGCAATGCTGGCGAAGGCCTGAAGCTCTTCGACCGCGCCATCGCAGCGTTCCGGAGGACCGGCGACGATAGCGGCCTTGCGTTGGCCCTCGTCCGGCGCGGCGGAGCCTACCGCTTTCTCGGCCGGTATGATGACGCCGTACAGGATGCCGATGATGTCCTGACGATCTCAGAATCACACGACGACCTTCAATGGCTGCAAGCCGATGCCTTGCGCATCAAGGGCTTGTGCCGCCTCCGGCAAGGCTCCACCTCGGATGCCCTGAACTACCTGCAGCACGCCTATGACGTTTGCGTTCGCGTCAACGATGTGGCGACCATGCCGCAGCTCCTCATGGAGACCGGCGTGGTCCAATCCGCCATTGGCAACCATGCCGAGAGCAAATCCTCCTATGACAAGGCGCTGAAGATCTGGCGCGAGGAGCAGAACCTCTCTCAGCTCGCCGTCCTGCTGAACAACTACGGGTTCCTCCATCAACAACTGGGTGAGTATGAGGAGGCTGCCACCTGTCTGGAGGAAGGCTTGTTATACGCCAGGCAGAGCGGGGATCGGCGGATGGAGGCCCTGATCGCCCTAAGCCTCGGCGATGTTTATGCGGAGGTGGAGGATTTCGACGTCGCCGCGCAGAACTATCGCCAGGCGGCCGACCAGATCGAGCAACTCGGCGACCCGTTCCTTCAGAATTACCTGAGCCTTGTGTCTGCCAGCCTCGCGCTTCTGAAAGGCGATCTGCGCGAGGCCCGCTATCTGATCGACTCCGCCGCCGTGTCCGTCCAGGGCAGTCCCTCGAACTACGACAGCGCGTTTCTGCAGCTGCTTCGTGGTAGGTTCGAGCTGCAGAGTGGAATGCCCGCCAGGGCCCTCCCGGAGCTGATGGAGGCGCGGCGGCTCTTCGTTCTGGATGGACGCGAAGCGGAGAGTGTCTGTGCAGCCATCTGGCTTGCCGCGGCCGAGTACGAAGCGGAACGGTTTGTGCCGGCCCGCGCCGAGATCAAGGCTGTCATTCCAAACACAAACCAGGTGCCCTATGCAGCCGTGCTGACTGCCCGGCAGGCCCGCCATTGGCTTGGCCGACTGCGCCGCGACGCCGACCTGCGCCCGCACCTGCGCGTCCTCTTCGAGCGGGCCGACCGGCTGGAAGACAAGTTGCCTCCCGTCCGCCGGCAGCTGAGGCGGCTGGCCCACACCATCGAGGTGCCCACCCCCAGCCTGATCATTCGCGCCTTCGGAGCCGGGCAGGTCTGGGTCAACGGCAATCTCATTACGGCCAGGGAGTGGCAGACGCAATCGGTCCGCGAACTCTTCTTCTTCCTCCTGGAAACCAGCCGGCCCCTCACCCGCGAGCAGATTGGCGCAGCCCTCTGGCCCGGCACGGAGGAACCCCTCAGACTCAAAATGCGCTTCAAGAATGAAATATACCGGCTTCGCCGGGCGGTGGGTCTGGATACCATCCTGGTCGATGGCGAGACCTATCGCTTCGGCTCCGCCGACCATGAATACGACGTGGAGGCCTTCCAGGCCTACCTGAGGAAAGCCCGCTCCGCTCTTCGGGCGGTAGACCGGATCGATTTCTATGAGCGCGCCATTGATTTGGTACAAGGCAGATACCTGGAGGATATCAATGCCGCCTGGGTGAACGCCGAGCAGGAACGCCTCCACCAGGCGTTTCTCTCCGCCGTTATGGCTCTGGCAGAACTCTATCAAAAAGAGGGCCACACCCCAAAGGCCGTTGAGCTCTGCCAGCGGGCGTTGTCTCTGGACAGGACCGCGGAACCTGTCTACCGCCTGCTGATGCAGATCTTCAGCCGCATGGGTGACCGGGCCTCCGTCGTTCACATCTTTCAGAACTGTGAGGCGGTCATGAAAGACGTGTTTGGGCTGCCTCCCTCGCAGGAAACGCAGGAAATGTACCGAAAAATGACATCTTAGGCGGTTTTTCCGGGAAATTAGAGCCCGGACGACCCGCGAGGGTTGTCTTTTTTTAATCTTTTGGAGGCACTTTTGAAGCCTGGGTAGCTGTATAGTTCAGGGCATCGAACCGAGCTTTGCACTCCTGTTCTACGAGAGGAAATGCGCAATGAAGAACACATTTGCCCAGTTCGCTGTCCTGTCCAGCAAGGTAAACCGCCAGCACATCCAGCTCGCCTTTGCCATCCTGGCTCTGGCCATGCTCGTGCTCGGCATTGGCGCCCCGGCCGATGGTGGGCATAACCCGCACTAATTTGAGTGATCTTACTCACCGCTCTGGCTGGCGGGCTCATCTTTGGTTGGGGATGGGCTCGCTGGCACGGACGGCCCTACCGGGCGCCTGAGCTTCGCAGTACCTGGTTGGTGCTGATAGGGTTCGTCCCTCAATTACTGGTAGCGTACCTTCCAACACTACATCGTATCTTGCCCGATCGGCTGGCCGCCGTCAGCCTGTCGGCGTCAATGATTTTGTTCCTGGCATTCGTGTGGATCAACCGCCGGCTGCCTGGAATGCAGGTCTTATTGGTTGGCCTTTTATTGAACCTGATCGTCATGGCAGTTAACGGCGGATGGATGCCCATTAGTCCAGAAGTGGCAAGCCGGGTCCTGGGGGACAACGTGCAGAAGCACGTGAACTTGGGGAGCCGCTTCGGACAAAAAGACATCTTGCTGCCAGCGCAAAACATGCACCTTGCATTTCTATCGGATCGGTTCCTTCTTCCTGCCTGGTCTCCTTATCAGGTGGCTTTCAGCGCAGGGGATATCTTGATCGCCGTCGGTGCTTTCTGGTTGATGGCTGGGCCGCCGGCGAACATCACAGAACCAAAGCGGAGTAGCGAATGATTACATCATGCAATCTCAACACCAAAGTCCCTCTGAAGATCGATCCGGAAGAGAAACACGCCGGACTGAGCAGCCTCTTCGCAGCAGCTGTGGTGAGCCGCAGCTTCTGCGATATGCTGCTCCGCGATCCGGAGCAGGCACTGCAACAGGGCTACATGGGCAAGGATTTCTGCCTGAGCAAGGCAGACGCCTCGCTCATTGTCTCTCTCAACGCCAGGTCGCTCGCGGATCTGGCACAGCAGGTGGTTCAGACGCTTGGTCAATAGGACCTTGATAAAAGGCACGCGCCACCAACCATGCCTGCGGGATGACGCGGTGGGAACAGGGGGCGCGGCGACTAAGGGATCGCCGCGCCCCGCGTCCCTCCCCGTCAGGGAAAATAGATGACGATGGCTTGGAACAGTTTATTGAACGCTTCAACGCAGCTCGACGCAATCTTTCAGGCGTTCCCGGATCTTCTCTTCACGCTCGATGAATCCGGGGTCATACTGGATTATAGAGCGGGGGCGGCGGTCTCGACCCTCTTTGCGCCGCCCGAGTCTTTTATCGGACAGCGCATCGGGGATGTCCTGCCGCCCGAGTTCGCCAGGAACCTCCTGAACGCCCTCGAGCAGCACAATGTCACGCACGACACGGTGCCGTTCGAATACACGCTCCGGCAGGCCGGCGCCCAACGCTGGTTCGAAGCCCGCATCGTGCCCGCCGCCAACGGGCAGGTCGTTGTGGTGGTGCGCGACGCCACCCGGCACAAACAGGCCGAAGAAAGATTCAACTCCCAGCTGAAGCGCATTGCCGCCCTGCGCGCCATCGATCTGGCGATCTCCTCCAGCCTCGATATGCACCTTGCCCTGTCCGTGGTATTGAGCCAGGTCACAGCCCAGCTCGCGGTGGACGCGGCAGACATCCTGCTGCTGAACCAGCAGGGCGTTCTGGAGTTTGCAGCCGGTGTTGGCTTCCATACTGACGCGCTCCTGCATACCAGCCTCCAGATGGGCGAGGGCTTCGCCGGCATGGTGGCGCTCCAGCAGAAGATGATCAGCATCCCTGATCTCGGGCGCGGCAAGACCGGCTTCCTGCGCTCGCCGCATTTCACCGAAGAAGGGTTCCATTGCTATTTCGGCGTGCCCCTCGTCGCCAAGGGCCGGGTGCGCGGCGTGCTGGAAGTCTTCCATCGCCACCCCCTCGCGCCGGACGATGATTGGCTTGAGTTCCTGGAGACTCTCGCAGGCGAAGCCGCCATCGCGGCCGAAAACGCCGTCCTGCTCAAGGAGCTTCAACGCACCAACCTCGAACTGACACTTGCCTACAACACCACCATCGAGGGCTGGTCCCGGGCTTTAGACCTGCGCGACCGCGATACCGAGGGCCACACACAGCGGGTTACCGACATGGCTGTCAAGCTGGCGCGGCGGCTGGGTTTCAGCGAGTCGGAGGTCGTACACGTCCGGCGCGGTGCTGTTCTGCACGATATCGGCAAGATGGCGATTCCCGACAGCATCCTCCTGAAACCGGGGCCGCTGACCCCCGAAGAGTGGGAGGTCATCCGCCAGCACCCGCGCTACGCATACGAGCTGCTGTCGCCCATCCCCTACCTCGGATCGGCAATTGACATTCCTCATTATCATCATGAGCGTTGGGACGGCGCTGGCTATCCCCACAATCTGCGGGAGAGCGAGATACCGCTGCCGGCGCGCCTCTTCGCCGTTGTCGATGTGTACGACGCGCTGACCTCACACAGGCCCTATCGTCCCGCCTGGAAGCCGGACGATGCTGCCGCCTATATAGGCAACCAGTCTGGCAAGCATTTCGACCCCGAAGTAGCGGCCGAATTCCTGCGCATGTTGAACAATCCCAGGCAGAACGTGCTCGCTTGATGGACCGGCAAGTGAAGCAGTCGATAAAAGGCGCCGCCCTCAATGGGCGGCGCCTTTTTATGCACGCGATCGCGGTAAGATCGTGGCAGTACACGCAGCTATGCTATTGAACATCCAATTGTGTGCCCACGGACTCGTATCCCCGTTCCGTAAGTTGTGAGCGCGGAGGGATTCGAACCCTCAACCAATGGCTTAAAAGGCCACTGCTCTGCCGTTGAGCTACGCGCCCGTGGTAGAAGCCGGAATTGCAGGGGGCAATTATAGGGCTAAAGACGCAAAATCGGAAGGTTGACCCCATATATGGGGGTGTGAGTTCGCCCCAGATATGGAGGTCAACCATGGATCAGCTCTCTGTACACCAGTGGACTAACCTTAAATCTTCAGATGATCTTGGCACCTGGATTGCTGCTTTTC
>DATKAF010000310.1:0-5828 GCA_035498395.1 Anaerolineales bacterium | reverse complement strand
TAGATCACAGGCACGCAGATAATGAAAGCCAGTGCCGCCGCCACGATCGCATACAGCAGGATGCGCCCCGATGACGACCGGTTGGCTTGCATGGCTTTTCCCGCCACCCGTGCCACCTGGCCGTTCGCCACCACTTCGACGCGTGTGTTGTTCAGCTCTGCAGACGTCGATTCGTAGGCAGCCTTGGCGAGGTCCCTCCGTACCACCAGTTGATCGACCTCGGCATTCGCCGCTTCGAGCTGAGAATGGAGGTCAGCCAGTTGGTGATCCATGGAGGCAAGCGACGCCTTGACCTCCGTCTGTTGCGCCTGCAGCGAATCCATGAACGACTTGAGCTGTTGCTGTGCAGAGCCCGCTGTATCCTGCCCGGACAAAATGGTCGCATCCGCGAGCTGAAGCTGAAGCCCGCTCGCCGCTGCGGATGGGGAACAGCTCACCGGCGATTCCACGGAGGCCACTACCGGCGGCAGAGGCCACGTCTCTTCAGAAGAAGACTGCACCCTGGTGGAAGGCAGCGGGTTGCACAGTAATACCTCGTTCGCTCGCTGCTGAAGCGCCAGCAGGCTCAAGGCGTCTCCGCCCGCCAGAGCGGCTGTCGCTTGCCCGCTCAATCGAGCGTCTAGGGCACGCCCGTCGCTCAGGATCAGATCGATGCTATGCGACTTGCCCAATAGGGCGTTATACGCCAGCTGCTCTTGCGTGAGCTGCGCCGCTAAAGCATCCGCTTTGCTGTCCGGCAGGTAGTCCACCAACGCCTTGCTCGCAGCCTGCCATGCCTCCAGCGCGGCCTGGGTTTGCCCCTGAAGCGCGGTGACTTGAGCATTGGACGATCCGTACAGCGTATTTAGCCGCTCTGCAACGGTCTCTGCCCATAGGTTCGCCAGCAGCACCGACTGTTTCGCATCAGGGTCCTTGGCCTGCAACAGCAGCTGGTTGGTGCCTGATAGGGAAGCTGCCAGTTCTCCTTTGAGCTTCCCGAACGTCAGCCCGTGTGACCGGCTTTGGGCAAGCTCCGGCGCCTGGTACACCTCATAGATCACATCGTCCATCTCGGCCAGGTCTGTCACTCCTTTTGTATCCGGAAGAGCCGTGATATTCACTGCCGAGTTAACCTGGGAGCCACTGGACGGATTCAGCATATTCAAGGTAGGTTGACCGAATACCAGCAGCGACTTCGCCTGGTAGGTCTTTTGTGGTTGTGCCAATTGACCTGCAACCAGCCCTGCGATGGCAGCTAACGCGGTGATCCCCAATATCCACCATTTATATCGAAGAAGCGACCGGATCAACCCCCGCAGGTCGATTTGTTCTTCCAGAACGGAACGTTGTTCCCGCATACACTGACTCCTGATGCTGATCCAAGGCAGTTTTCTTGCGCACAAATGCGCCCCTGACGGATAGCGGAAGTCAGTATCCCATTTTAGAGCAGAATCGTCAAGCGCCTCGCCTCGCAAAGCTGCTTTTTTTAGCGAATACTTATCTTAACCTACATCAAGCCGCTGCACAGAGCACGTTTGTACACTGCCGGGAGCATTTGGCTGCATCGCGGATTCACGATAGAATGATGTCGACGCGATGGGCATGAGTCAAATGAAACGATCGGGTTTTTGGCAGCGACTACGGTTTCAGTTGCCGGGGTTGCGCTTTAGCCATGGTAGTGCTGGGCGGATTGTCTTGCTCATCGCTCTCTTGAACGGTTTGCTGTTCATCCTGGCCATACCGCCTTGGTGGCACTACGATGAGCCGGGGCATTTTGAATATGTCTGGCTGGCTGCCAACCTGTCGCATTGGCCCAAACAAGGGGAACATGATGAGGCCATGCGCCTTCAGATGGCCAAATCCATGAGCCAGTACGGTTGGTACGCGCGCCGTAACTACAAGCCGGACCTCACGGGCAGCAAGCCGGTTTGGATTGGTGCCACCCAGACCGGCGGAAAGCCCGCCTACTACTTCGTTGCCTCGTTGCCTTTGCGGGTCTTGCGCGGCGCCGATATAACCCAGCAATACAATGCCGTCCGCCTCACCTCCCTGCTGTTGTATCTGCTGACCATATGGGTTATTTGGAAAGCCCTGGGCGAGCTCCTGGCACCCGGTCACCCGTTGCAGTGGATCGTGACCGGCTTCATTGCTCTGCTGCCAGCCTTTGCCGACACGATGGTCTCGGTAAGTGACGACGTGGGCGCCGCGTTGTCCTCTTGCCTGTTTTTGTGGCTGAGTATCCGGCTGATCAAGCGCGGGTTTTCGGTTCCCAGGCTGACCGTCTGGCTCTTGTCCATCATCGCCTGCTACCTCGCCAAGAATACAGCCTGGTATGCCTTACTGCTCGCCCCGCTTGTCCTTCTGTTCAGCATTCTCCGTGGACGCGCGGTACGCTGGATCTGGTTTGCCACCCCGGTCCTCATCCTGGCCGTTGTCCTGGCCGTCTTCCAGGGGGGCGGTGCCGCTTCCTGGTATCAAGATGTGACTCAGAAACCGCCGCTCCGCCTGCAGTCTCCACGCGCAACGCTGGGACAGCATGTGCTTCAGTTGGACTACATGGGGAACCGGTTCGCATACCAGACCGGCCAATTCCTGAGCCCAGACGTCATCCGAAGCCTGCGCGGCAGGAATATCACCCTGGGGACGTGGATTTGGGCCAGCCGGCCTGTTCAGGTCCAGGCTCCGGGCGTGCGGTTTATGACCTCGGATCAGGGCTCTATCGATAAGGGCCGGTCCACGCTGCAGCTGCAGACGGATCCGATCTTCCATCGGTCGGTTATTCTGGTGCCTCCAGATGCCCTCTATGCCATCGTTCTGTCACCATCGGTCCCACCGAAAGATCAACAGACCAGATTGTTCCTGGATGGAATGGTCTTGACGCCGGGAGCATATCACACGGGTTTGCCGGAGTTTGGTGATTCGTCTGGCAGCCGGGGCGTATGGAATGGACGGTCGTTCCGTAATCTGATCGACAATGGGTCTGCAGAGCAGGGAGCCCTGCGCGTTCGCCCGGCTATCGATCGCGCAACCAGGAAATATCTGGCTCGTGTCGGCAACCTGTCAGCCATTTTTTCAATCCTGGGTGACTGGCGGGGCACCAGTTGGTATTATGCCGACAGCCTGCAAACGATGTCTCGCACGTTCTGGGCAAGCGCGGCCGCGGATAAATTCAACCTGCCCGGCATTGCCCCAAATAACATCTTGCTCGGTCTGACGCTGATTGGTTTTTTGGGGGCGGTGCTCCTGCTCTGGCGTAAGCGCAAGGAGCTGCGCTGGGATCTGATTTATGTCCTGCTTGCGGCCTTCCTGATGGTCTGGGGCTTCACCGCCGTCCGAGGTGTGTCGAGCCTCTCGCGGCCGGATCCGACAGTTCCCTGGGCGCGTTATGCCTTCCCCGCCATCCTGCCGACTGCTCTGGTCATCTGCGTCGGCTGGGCGGAGTGGCTTGGCCTACTGGGCAGGAGGTTCCGCCTTCCACAAAGCATGCTCCGCCTGGTTCCGATTGGGATGATGTCATTGCTCACGCTGTACACGCTGTTCAATATCGCGAAGTTCTTCCATCCGTCTCTTGTGAACCGGGAATGGCTTTTCTGGCTGAGTGCGGGCGTTCTGTTGCTGGCAGTCACAGCAGTGGTGTGGGGTATGGATCGTTCCCGTTCTTCATTGGGCGCGATGGGCACAACCGATATAAAGTCATAAAGGCATTGATCCGCGCCTGGGTGGAAAACACGGAGCTTCCCGTATGGATGGCGCTTGACCACAGAACATTTGTTCCAGTTTAATACTTCATGGTACGTTCGCATACCACGATCTGCTGGGTGAGAAACAACCTCGGCTGCCCCTCAGACTGCCACCCGGGAGGCACATATAGTTGAAGATCATCTTCGGATTCCACTCTCCCTCTTATGTTCCTCCTCCCCCGTTTCTCCGGCAGCCGGGCGCCTGCCGAGGACGCAGGAGATGCAGCAGGACGGGCCGCGGCGCGCCGCTACGGTTGCGGGGCGAAGAGGCGCTGGAAGAAGTTGATGACGGAGTCGAACACCTGCTGGACGGGCGAGAGCTGGGGAGCCGGGGTCGGTACGGGGGTTGGTAGAGGAGCGGCAGTGGCAGTAAGCGTCGGCGCGGTGGTGGGGCTGGGAGCAACCGTACTGCTTGGCAGCGCGGTCGGGGTGTCAGTGACCGTGGCGGTGGGAACCGCAAGCCGGACGATGCGGGGGTCCACCCAGAGGGCGCGGTCGCCCTTTGCATCGCCAAGTGAGCTGACGCTGAGGACCAACTTTACCTTCTGACCGGCCAACTGGCTTAGATCGAGATTCAGGTTGAAGGATTTGCCATCGTAGAACTCGCCAAGGGTCCACAGGTCGTGGGGGGTGCTGGCGGTATCGAGATAGCTGAGGCGGAAGAGGGCGGAGCAGGCAGCGGCATTCTTCTCGCAACCGACCGAGGCCTGGAAGTGGTCGCCGGGCTGCACTGAGTACTCGGGGTAGACGCCGAGGATGTAGCCATCGGCAGAGTCGTGGGGGAAGGTGAGGAGCGAGGGCAAGCTGGCAGTCGTGCCATCCTCAAGCTGCGCATTCTCGAGGCGAAGTACAAAGCCCTTAGCATCGCCTTCCTTGCCGGGGCATGCTAGAACGCCGATGTTGCTCTGCCACTGGGCATCGCAGGGACTGGATGCAAGGTTGAACTGCGCTGCCAGCGTCGGCGTGAGCTCGACGGTGGCAGTGAGGCTCGCGGCTGCTGTAACCGTGATGGTGGGGGTGACGGCGGACGGGACTGTAGGGGTGCTATAGGCTGGTGGAACGGCAACAATGCGGGCCCACATGTTTTCCTGACCCGTATCACCGACACCGAAGATCCTGCCATCGGCAGCCTGAAGCTTCCAGATGCCCCTGTAGTCTCCAAGAGCTTTAGGTGCGATCATGTCCGCGGAGAGGTCAACGGTCTGCTGAGGAGCCACGTTTACAGGCAGAGGCACGGAGGCCGGAGCGCTCATCTGGTCACCGCCGATGAATACCAGGCTGTAGCCCGTCGTCCAGGTACAGTGGCCTGTGTTGCGAATCCGCCAGGTCTTTGTAAACGGCTGGGAGAGTTGCAGATGAGTGTTATCGGGGATGGTCACATCGCCGACGAAGGCCGCGCGGTTACATAGTGGATCGACCGTCGCCGTCCGACTGGGAGTCAAGGTGGGTGTGAACGAAGGCGTGGAGGTGAGCGTCCGGGTCGGAGCAAGGGCCGGCGTATTGGATGGACGCGGGGTGGGAGAGGGAAGCGGAGTCCGAGTGGGCGTGTGGGTGGGGGTGAAGGAGGGCGGCGGAGTTGCCGTTCGTGAAGGCGTAACAGTCGGAGTGTGGGAAGGAATCAGCGTCGGAGTAAGTGTGGGCGTAGCCGATGGCACGAGAGTCGCAGTTGGCGAGGGCGTACGCGTCGGGGTACTCGACGGGCGCGGGGTGGCGGTCGGGACGAGAGTAGCGGTCGGCAGCGGAGTCCGCGTGGAGGTCGGCGAAGCCGTGTTCGTTGGGATCGGAGTTGCCGAGGGCGCACGCGTCGCGGTGGCCGATGGACGCGGCGTGGCAGTCGCGAGTGGGGTCCGCGTGGCGGTGGGAAGAGGAGCGCTGGTCGGCGTGCGAGTCGGGATGAGCGGCGCGGTCGGCACGGAGGTCCGGGTGGAGGTCGGAGCTGGTGTGCGAGTGGGCGTCGACGAGGGCACACTGCTCGGCGTGCGGGACGGCAGTGAGGTACGAGTCGGAGTGCTGCTGGGCCTGAGAGTCGCGGTCGGTAAAGGCGTGCGAGTCGGAGTGTTCGTGGGAGTGGCCGATGGAGGCAGAGTCGGCGCGGGGGTGTGAGTGGGG
>DATKAF010000309.1:0-6811 GCA_035498395.1 Anaerolineales bacterium | reverse complement strand
TCCCCGTGGCCGATGAGCATCGTACCGACGCCCTTCCTCTCGTATACCGGCTCATGGACCGCCTCATCGAGAATACGAGCCAGCCGCTCTCCGGCATTGGTATCGGCGCGCCGGGGCTTGTCAATACCAATGAAGGTTTGGTGGTGAATGCGGTCAATTTCAATTGGAAGAACCTGCCTCTGACACAGCTTCTGCAAGAGCGGTACCGGCTGCCCGTTCACATCCTGAACGATTGCCAGGCCGCCGCCATTGGAGAGCGGACATACGGCAAGGGCGCCCGGAAGGATGAGAACCTGGTCCTGCTCAATGTCCACCACGGTATTGGAGCCGGGATCATCATCCGCGGCGACATCTACCAGGGAGATGGTGGGTTCGCCGGGGAGATCGGCCATGTGATCGCCGTCCGCGAGGGCGGGGAGCTGTGCCGCTGTGGGAAACGCGGCTGCCTGGAGACCGTGGCAAGCGCCGAAGCGCTGCTCCGAAATGCGAGACAGCACAGCCGGCAGCACCCCGAGAGCCCGCTGGCGGCACAGCCGGAAGCCGTCACCCTGGACGCTATCCTGAGCGCGTTCCAGGCGGATGATCCGTGGGCGCGCGAGCTGGTATTCAAGACAGCCGACCACGTCGGAATGGCCATCTCGGCCCTCGTCGGCGTACTGAACATTCATCGCATCGTGCTGCAGGGTGATATGACCCGTTTTGGCACGCCGTGGTTGGACCGGGTGCGTGAAGCGACCGCATCGCTTTCCCTGGCGAGGCCGCTTCAGAACACTCATCTTGAGATCGGTCAGCTTGGCGAGAACGCAGTGGTTCTTGGTGCAGCCGCCGTTTTTGCCAACAACTATTCCTACCTCTTTGCGCGGCCTGCCGCGTTAGCTCCATCAGCCTAGCCCGTCCGGCTCAATGGAAACTGGCACAGAGTCACTGACCCGAGGAGAATGATCTTGCAACCCGATTGCCTGCCACGAAGGATCATAGGCATCGATGTAGGTGGAACCAAGATCTGTGCCGCGCTGGTGGACCTGGAAGGCCGCATTCACTGGTCTTCCCGTCACCCGACGGACACCAGTAATCCGGAGGCCACGCTGGACAGCATCGCCGCCGCGGCGCATGAGCTCGTGGCCGCGAACCATCTCGATCCGGCGCAGCTCGATGGAATTGGCTTCGGCATTCCCGGGCTCGTGGATGCCGCCGCCGGGATGGGGGTCGCCTCGGTCAATCTTGGCTGGCAGGATGTAGCCGTTCGCGCCGGCCTGGAAGCCCGGCTGGGAGTACGCTGCGCCATAGAGAATGATGTCCGGGCAGGCGCCCTCGGCGAAGCCTACTTTGGCGGTGCGAGGGGCCTTCGAAACCTGGTGTACCTCAACATTGGGACAGGCATTTCAGCCGTCATCCTGATCGATGGGAGGTTCTTTCTTGGCGTCCGCGGGCTGGCGGGTGAGATCGGCCATGCCGTGATGGATCCCGATGGGGCGCTGTGCAAGTGCGGCGGCCATGGATGCTTTGAGGCGCTGGCTTCGGGGCCCGGCATCGTCGAGCGCGCGGTGGCGAAGATCAGGCGCGGGCAGGAGTCGGTCCTGGCGCCATCCGACGGTATGGGCTATCCGCCTGTTACGACCGAGCGCATCTTTGCGGCCGCCGCGCAGCGGGACCGCGTGGCCGTCGAGACTCTGGAGGAGGCTGGCAGGCTGATCGCCTACGCTCTGGAATACCTGGCGCTGGCATATGACCCGCAGGCCATTGTCGTCGGGGGAGGTATCGTGCTGAATAGTCCGGTGCTCTATAAGACCATTCGGCTGTCGCTGGAGGACCTGGCAGGAAAGTCCTGGGTGTTCGGGAGAGCCTATACGGCAGACCTGGTGAGGCTCTCAACGCTAGGCAACAATGCCGGGGTGCTAGGCGCTGCTGCGTTGGTTGTATATCCACAAGGAGGGCAATCATCACCGCTGTACGGCGGTATCCGGGAAGGAGGACACGGCCACGATACACAATGAGCACGGCTGATGGAAGCAACCACGTTTCGATCCGTCACTACGAAAGAGGAGAACGATGAACCGTATACTGCAAGTCACGACGATCCTGTTTGTCATTGCCATGGTGGTCAGCGGCTGCGCGACGCCGGCCGCGCCCACACAAGCTCCGGCGCCAGCTGCCACCGAGCCGCCTGCCGCTCCGGCAGCCACAACGGCGCCCCAGCAGCCTGCCGCTGCCGAGCCCGTGACCATGGATTTCGTGGTCTGGTCGTACGGGATTGATACGATCAAGGATAACATCGCCAATTTCGAGAAGATGTATCCCAACATCACCATCAATCTCAAAGATTATTCCTGGCTCGATTACCATGACACCATGGTGGCGGCTTTTGCAGCCAACAATCCGCCTTACCTGCTGTACGGCTCGGACCACTGGCTGTATGAGTGGGCCTCGGCGGAATGGCTCGCCCCGCTCGATCAGTACTGCCCGAACACGGCCGACTATTCCAAGGAGCTGGCCCCTTATGCATTGACCGGCATGACCTACAACGGCCACGTCTATGGCCTGTCCTACTATGCCGATACGACGGATTTCATGTACAACGATGCGCTGCTGCAGAAGGCCGGTATCACGGTCCCGCCCGCTAGCCTGGATGACATCTACAACCAGGCCAAGGAACTGAAGGCCAAAGGTGTGAATGAGTACCCGATCATCTTCGCCTGGTCCCAGAAGGAAGGCGCGTTCCCCGAGGCATGGACATCGCTGGTCTTCGCCCAGCATGAGGGCGGCAACGCCATGTTCGATGCCAACCTGAACCCGGTCTTCAACCAGGAGGGGAGCGCCGCGTACCAGGTTATGGAGTGGCTGCGCAAGGTGTATTCGGAAGGATTGATGGATCCGGCCAGCCTCTCGACGGCAGAGATCGACCAGATCAAGTCGATGCAGGCCGGCGCCCACACCTTCACGATCGCCCCGCAGTACAACATGGCGGAGCTCAACAAGCCAGGCAGCGGTGACTTTGCCGGCAAGTTCAAGATCGCTCTTATGCCCGGCCCGAGCCACTCCGACGTGGGCTATGCCCGCTTCTATGCGATGACTCCCAAGGTCGTCGAAGGCGGTCCCGCCTACATCGATGCCGCGTGCAAGTTCATGGATTACTTCGGCGGCAAGACCGATGGCGATTACAAGGTCGTGAAGCGCTGGGCTGTGGAGAACGGTCTCGGCTTTGCACAGCTCCCGCTGTACCAGGATCAGGCTGTGATCGATGCCTTCAGCAAGTGGGGTGACGTACCCACCATCAAGGCACAGGCACTGAAAGCCCGTGCGAAGGAAGGCATGACGCCGTGGTATGGCAGCTGGGACACATTCGCCCGCGCCGAGATCCACAAGGGGATCCTTGGCGAGGAGACGACCATGAAGGCTTTGCAAAACATGGCCGACAAATGGAATGAGTTGAAGGCTTCCGGCGGATAAACAATTGCGCGGGAGGGTCGGGTGAACCCCGACCCTCCCGGCAGCAAGACAGGTCTTCTTACCGGAGGTTCAGTATGTCTACTACGGTCAGTTCAGCCGCTGGCACGGCCAAGAGGCGCGGGAATAGCAATGGCTCGCGCGGCAGTCTCTTTTCTTACGCTTCGATCACGCCCGCGCTGCTGGTCATTGCCCTCTTTACGATTTATCCGGTGTTTTACGCGATCCGCATCAGCTTGTTCCAGTACATCCTAACCAAGCCGAAGTCCCACCCGTTCATTGGCTTGAAGAACTTTCAGGAGGTCGTAACCAGTTACTACTTCAAAGACGCAGTGATCAACTCGGTTGTATACACGATTGCCGCCGTGACGGGCGTGATGCTGTTCGGATTGATGGTGGCGCTGCTGCTAAACTCGAAAATTCGCACCGTGACCCTGCTGAAGGTCTTGATCCTGTTGCCGTGGGCGATCCCGGCGGTGGTCGCGGGCTTGATGTGGAAATGGATCCTGAATTCAGATTTCGGCATCCTGAACGGTATCCTATATTCGCTCGGAGTCGTGAGAAGCTACATTCCCTTCCTGGCAGACCCGGTATTGGCCAGGCTCAGCCTGGTCCTCGCCCATGTATGGAAGGAGGGACCGCTGGCAGCCATATTCATCCTGGCCGGCCTGCAACTCATCCCGAACGAGTTCTACGAAGCCGCCAGGATCGATGGCGGCGGTTCACTCAGGGTGTTCCGCTTCATCACCCTGCCGCTACTGCGCCCGATCCTGCTGGTCGTGCTTGTATACGAGACGATGTCCGCCATCCTGACATTCGACATCGTATATGTGCTCACGGGCGGCGGGCCCGGCGATTCCACCTCGCTGCTCAGCTGGTTTGCCTACGCCGAGATCTACAAGTTCCTGAACCTGGGTGGAGGCATTGCTCTCTCGATCATCATTGCCCTTATCACCCTCATGCTGATCTTCCTGTACATGCGGGCGCTCAGAACCGAAGATACGATTTCCTGAGGACCCTATGTCCAAACGCGTCCGCCCCCTCGAGATAACGAAGTCCGTTGGCAAGAATATCCTGGTCATACTGCTCATCATTTACATTGCCGGCCCGTTCCTGTGGGTCATGTCGGCGAGCTTCCAGGGCGAGAATGAATTGCTCAAGAAACCGCCTTCCATCATTCCGCAGCACCCGACGACGGATAATTATCGCTACGTGTTCACCGGCAAGGTTCCCACCTCTTACGAGGTGAAGGGACAGCTGCGCAGCCGCATTTCCCAGGAGGCGCGGCTCATCGCCCCCGCGCTGAAGAACAGTTTCATCATCGCCTTCTCTGTGCTCCTGATCAACCTGTTGTTCGCCACTCCGGCCGCCTATGCCTTCGCCCGCATGCGCTGGAGGTTCAAAGGAGGTGCGTATAATTTCATTTTGGCGAGCCGGTTGATGCCCGCCATCGCCATCGCGATCCCCTACTACGTTATCATTCAGAGCCTCAAGCTGATGGACACGCACCTGTCCCTGATCCTGGTGCACAGCGCCCTGACGATCCCCTTCTCCATCTGGTTCCTTACCCTGTATATCAGTAACACACCGCGGGACATGGAGGAGGCGGGGCTGGTGGACGGCTGCAACAACTTGCAGGTTCTGACGCGCATCGTGGTTCCGATGATCCTGCCCGGCCTGGTGGCTATGTCGGCGTTCGCGTTCATGACGTCCTACAACGAATTCCTGTTCGCCCGATTCCTGACCACCTCCATTAGCTCGCAGACGGGCCCCGTGATTATCTCCTCCATCTCCGGCAACCCGGATGTCTCGTACTCGTTGATCTCGGTATGCCTGACTCTGGGAATGATCCCTCCCATCATTCTCGCCATTACCATGCGCAAATGGCTCACGGAGGGCTTGTCATCCACCATCACGTTCCGGTGAGATCGGCATCCGGCTGATAGAGAGCAGCATGGTTATCTCACCAGATTCAGTCCAAGCTCGCGAGTCCATGGTCGTCCTTCCAACCTATGCCATCAAGGGCGAGAACCGCAACCCGGTCTTTCGCTCCCAGTATGGTGTGGCGCACATTTACCCGTACACACTGCTGGATGATATCGATGATGAGTGCCGGGACAAGACTTACCACACGCTTGAGCTGGAGAACCGGTACCTGCGCGTGACGGTGATCACCGATCTGGGCGGTCGGGTGTACTCCGTATTCGACAAAGTTGCCAACTGTGAAGTCTTCTACAAGAATCCCGTTGTACGGTTTGCGCCTCTCGCCATCCGTGGCGCGTTCTTTTCTGGCGGGGTGGAGTTCAGCTTCCCGGTGGCGCACGCCCCGACGACCTGCGACAAGATCAACTGGTATCTGGGTACGAATCCGGACGGTTCCGCAAGCATCTCCATCGGTGGGCTCGAGCACATCTCGGGGCTCCGATGGGTCATCACCCTGACCCTCTTCCCCGGCCGCTGCGCGCTCGCGCAAGACGTCTATCTCTACAATTCCGGGACGGTTCCCGGCCGATATCATTACTGGACGAATGCCTCGTTGGTTGCCAATGATGGAACCGAGTTCATCTACCCATTGCAGCGCACCCGTTCATATGAATATGCCGGGACAGCCTCCTGGCCGCTCGCACGCCTCGACCTGATCCAGGAAGATCCCGGCTTGCCGGGCATGGAAGGCGTGCCGATGTGGCCAGCGGCTCGCCTGCAGGCTCCGGTGAATTTCCGCTGGCAGAAGAACATGCTGGCGCAGGTCTCAATATTCGGGCGGAAGGTGGGTTGGGACTATTTCGGCGCATGGCAGCACAAGGAGAACCGCGGCTATGCCCATGTGGCCCGCAGCTGTGATGTAGCGGGCATGAAACTTTGGTCGTGGGGGAATGCCCCTGTGGGGGTCGTGAACCAAACCTCCCTGACGGATGACGGCTCGCTGTACGCGGAGACGCAGTGCGGCGCGCTGGAAACGCAGCTCGATTTTGAGCTGCTGCCTCCGGGCGGCAAGCGGAGCTGGCGTGAGTGGTGGATACCTCTTCGCGGCATCGGCGGGCTGACTTGTGCATCGGAGGCCTTGGGAGCCAGGCTCGGACTGGAGTCGGTTGATGGCGACGACACGGTTCGGCTGCACCTTGCTCTCTGCCCGGTGCGGGCCTGTGAACAAGTCTCTGTCACACTGCTGGTTGGCGAACGGGTCGCCGTCGAAGAAACCTGTTCGATGTCGCCCGAGGAACCGTGGTCCAGCGCGATCACTCTCCCCGGCTCTGACGTTGGCGGCAGGCCGATCAGGCTGCTCGTTCGAGATTCAGCCGGGAATCTGCTCCTCGAAAGCACGCAAGACCGTACGCCCTATCAGGCGGAGCCGGCCGAGCCTAAACCA
>DATKAF010000308.1:0-2271 GCA_035498395.1 Anaerolineales bacterium | reverse complement strand
GTTACGTACTGATGGATACAGGTCAGGGGGGTGCGCAGTTCGTGAGAAACGTGGGAAAGAAACTGGTTCTTGAACTCCAGCTGCTGTTTGCGGCTTATTTCCAATGAACGAAGCAAGGCCTGGCGCTCGATGGCATAACGCATCGCGCGATCGAGTGCGCCGCTGGTGAGTCCTCCCTTCACGAGATAGTCTTGGGCCCCCTGATGCAGAGCCTTGATGGCCAGAGCCTCGTCGTCCTGGCCCGACAGGATGACCACCGGCACGTCGGGCGCCTTCTCGAGCACTCGGCGAAATGTCTCTGCGCCGTGGCTGTCCGGAAGATTCAGGTCAAGCAGGACGAGCGATGGTGTCTTTTCCCTAAGCGAGATGATTCCGTCCGCCAGGCGATTCACGCAACTCACGTCGACTCCCGGATTACTTTCGATGAGCCGCAGGCGAACCAGGTCCGCATCCCCGGGATTGTCTTCGATCAGCAGTACGTGTGTGGCAGGACTCATCACTTCTCCTTTGGTGGCAGACAGGCAAAGCCCAGCCAGAAGTCCGCCATCGATTGCACTGCCGCCCTGTAATCGGCCAGATTACCCGGCTTTGGCAAGTAACAGTTCGCGCCGAGTTCGTAGCTGCGCATGATGTCGGAGTTCGCTTGTGAGGTGGTAAAGACCACCACCGGGATCGTGGCCAGGTCACGATCCGCCTTGACCTCGGCGAGCACCTGCCGGCCGTCCTTGCGCGGCAGATTCAGATCCAGCACCACCAGGTCGGAGTGCGGCTGGTCGGCATAGCAGCCCTCCCGGCGGAGAAACGCCACCGCCTCCACCCCGTCATGGACTGAATGCACACGGAAGTGGAGTGTGCTTTGGCTCAGGACTTCGGCCATCAGGTCAATGTCGGCAGGGTTGTCGTCCACCAGCAAGACTTCCGCCTCAGTTTCCAGCGAAGTGATCGTAGGTCCTCCGCTCGGCTGCTACCGGAATTGAAAACTTGAAGGTGGATCCCTGCCCGGGCCGGGATTCCACCCAGATGCGGCCACCATGCTGTTCGACGATCCGCTTGCAGATGGCCAGCCCGATGCCGCTGCCCGGATATTCCTCATGCGTGTGCAAACGTTTAAAAATGATGAACACGGTTTCAATATGCTCTGGCGCAATACCAATTCCATTGTCCCTAACTGAGAAAATCCATTCCCGTTCACCCCGCTCTGCCGTGATGAAGATGTGGGGAACGTCCTGGCCGTGAAACTTGAGCGCATTGGCAATGAGGTTCTGGAGCAACTGAACCATCTGTGTCGCATCGACGATCACCTGGGGAAGTTGCTGGTAATCCACGTGGGCATTGGTCTCCCGCATCGCAGCCTGGAGATTGCTGAGCGCGAGCTGCACGACCCCATTCATGTCAACCGGCCGCAGATTTCTTCCGGTCCGCCCCACCCGGGAGAAGGTCAACAGATCCTGAACCAGGGCCTGCATACGAAGGGCGCCGCCAACGGCGTAACCGATGTACTTGTCGGCGTTGGCGTCAAGCTTGCCCTGATAGCGCTCCGCCAGGAGCTGGGTATAAGCCGCCACCATGCGGAGGGGTTCCTGCAAGTCGTGCGATGCCACATAGGCGAATTGTTCAAGATCCCGATTGGACCGGGCCAGTTCCTGCTGCGTCTGGCGATGTGCCTCGCGCAGCCCTTTCTCGCGCAGCGCCCGCCCTACCGCGCCGGGCAGCCGCCCTAAATCGTCCTTCAGCACGTAATCAGAGGCACCCTGCTTGATACACTCCACGGCCTTCGACTCCCCCAATGCTCCAGACACCATGACCACCGGGATATCAACTCCGCTGTGGCGGAGGATCTCAACTGTTTCCATGCCATTCCATGCGGGCAGGTGATAATCGGAAAGAACCAGATCGTAGGTTTCCTTTCCAATCGCGGCAGCGAATTCCCCTGCGGTCTGCACGACGTCACAGTCAGCGTGACATCCGCCACTTCGCAGGGTATGGCAGACCAGCTCGACATCGGACGGGTCATCCTCCACGATCAAGATGCGCAATTTGCGTTCTGTGCCGACGTCAACGCCATCTTGTGAGGTCGAAACCGACACGAGGCCGTCGGCGTGACACTCAGGCACCTCGATTGCCGGGGTGGGGTTGAAGGAAGCCTCAGCCGAGGGAGCCATCTCGAATGTTCCGGCGCACTGCGGGGTAATCATGGGGACAGATGTGCCCTTATCACACCTCTTTTGCACCCATCGGCTAACGGCCCCAAGTCTTGAGAACATCCCGACA
>DATKAF010000307.1:0-8079 GCA_035498395.1 Anaerolineales bacterium | reverse complement strand
CGCCGTGGATAACGTCTTCCTGGTTGCCGACCCGCGGCTCATCAAGCTCATCATGCACGGAGACGACATCGTCGGGTTCCTCTTTGCTTTTCCGGATGCTTCCGCCGCGCTTCAGCGGGCGAAGGGCCATCTGTTCCCGTTTGGCATCATCGACCTGCTCCTGGAGATGAAGCGCACCAAGACCGTCTCCGGCAACGGCATGGGTATCCTGCCCGAGTTCCAGGGCATCGGGGGGAATGCCCTGCTCTACTCCGAAATGGGCAAGACCGTTTTCAGCTTCAACCAGTTCGAGCACATCGAGATGACGCAGGTGGCCGAAACCACCCATCAGATGCGCGCCGACCTGAAGAACCTGAACGGCGTGGAGTACAAGAACCACCGGGTCTACCACAAATCGATCTAGCCGCCCCGCTCTCCTCTCGTTGCCTGACAAACAAAAAATCCCGCCGGAAACGGCGGGATTTCGTGGTTTTCGAGCGATGAATTATTACAGAGGCATCACATTGGCAGCTTGCGGGCCTTTCGGTCCCTGCTCGACCGTGAATTCCACCTTCTGGCCTTCCACGAGCTTGCGGAAACCGTCGCTCTGGATCGCCGAATAGTGGACAAACACGTCCGGGCCGCCGTCGCGTGAGATGAAACCGTAGCCCTTCTCCGCGTTGAACCACTTGACCGTTCCGACGATACGTTCGGACATTGCTTTGCCTCCTTCTGGCAAAAAGGGAAAAATATGATGATGTCGCACGTCCATCGGGCGGTCCAAACAAAATGACCCGCCGAAGAGCCCTCGGGTCATTCCGTCCATATTCCTGACGATAACGTACTGGCATCTTGCAACGGGGATGATACAGAGTTTCCCGTAAATCGTCAAGGTTTTAATGTTGTTCTTATCTTCACGAACATGGCATGCAGAACGTCACGATTTCGCTTCGAGGGCCGTCAGCAGGCTCTCACCCGGGCCTCATCTCGCTGTGGCTGATCCGGCTGCTCCTCCAGCCGCTGCCGCCGGCGTGTCGCCTTCGGGCATTTGGCCGCCCGAAAGCCGCTTTCGCACTGCCTCTGGAAGGTGGAGCGCGTGACTGTATCACTCGCCCGCCTTCTCCCGTCTTCATTATGAATCCCTGCAACATGAGATATTATTGACTTATGGCGCTCATCTTTGAATTCCACCTCTCCCGCCGCGCGCGCGACCGCTATCAATTCGACGAGAACATGTTCGCCACCGACCCCCGCGGCGGAGGTGTCCTCTTCGCCGACTTCGCCGCCGCGCGCCGCTTTGCCGAGCGCATCTACGCCGTCAGTGGGAGGCTGGTTCCCGCCTCCGATATCTACGCCATGGGCCTGATCGACGAGATCATGCATCTCCTGGTGAGGCGCTATGAGACTCAGAATCCGGGTGTGATGGCTCGCGCCCTGGCTTTCCTGGGCGGTCAGCTCAGCGGCCGCCTCGATCAGACGCTTCAGTCCTTCATCGATGCCTTTCCTCCCTCGGCCGTCTATCGCGGCCTTCAGACGGTCCCGGAGTATCTCGCTAGCTCGACAGGCTCCTTCCCTCATCAGCAGGTCGCCATGGAGGAGATGCTCCTGCTCAGCGTCTCCAATCGCAACCCGGCTCTTGAGCCCTACCGCGAGTTCTTCGACGATTCCACCCTCAGGCCGACTGCCTATCAAGATGCCGTTCGCCTCCTCGGCAGCTTCTTTTCCAATCAGCCGCCGCTGGGTCTCGGTGGTGGAGCTTCCGATACGCTTTACGAGGTCTTGCTCGCGCCCGCCAACGCCTCACCCTATTCTCTGGAAGGGCAGCTTCAGTTCCTCCTGGATCGTTGGGGTGGCATGCTCGGCGACGCCCTGCGCAGCCGCCTGCTCCGCGCCATGGACCTCGTCCGCGAGGAGGTGATCCGTCAGACAGGTCACGGCGATTTCCGCGGCGCGGCTCCCGTCCCCTCGTACGGCGGCGAGCCCGAGTACGAACGCTACAGCCCGGACCAGGCGTGGATGCCGCGCGTCGTGCTCATGGCGAAGAATACCTATGTCTGGCTCGAGCAGCTCTCGCGCAAGCACAAGCGTTGGATACGGACGCTCGATCAGATCCCCGATGAAGACCTGGACATGCTGGCCTCGCAGGGCTTCACGGGCCTCTGGCTCATCGGCCTGTGGGAACGCTCGCGCGCCAGCCAGCGCATGAAACAGCGTATGGGCCAGCACGATGCGGTCGCCTCGGCGTATTCGCTGCAAGGCTACGACATCGCGGCCGATCTCGGCGGGTGGGAGGCCCTCTCGGATCTCCGCGCCCGTGCTGGCCGCCGCGGCATTCGCCTCTCTGCCGATATGGTGCCGAACCACATGGGCATCGACTCCGCATGGGTGATGGAGCACCCGGACTGGTTCCTGTCCCTCGACCATTCGCCGTATCCTTCTTATTCCTTCCAATCTGAGAATCTCGCCGATGATCCCCACGTCGCGGTGGTCCTCGAAGATCATTACTACAACCATACCGACGCCGCAGTTGTTTTTCAGCGCCGTTCCCTCTCCGGCGACGACGTCCGCTTCATCTATCATGGCAACGATGGCACCTCGTTCCCGTGGAACGATACGGCCCAGCTCGACTATACCCGTTCCTACGTCCGCGAGGCCGTGATCCAGACCATCCTGCACGTCGCCCGTAACTTCCCCATCATCCGTTTCGACGCGGCGATGACCCTTGCAAAGAAACATATCCAGCGCCTGTGGTTCCCGGCGCCGGGGGAGGGCGGCGCCATTCCGTCGCGCTCCGAGCATGGCATGACCAAGGCCGAATTCGATGCCGTCATGCCGAACGAGTTCTGGCGGGAGGTCGTGGACCGTGTGGCCGCAGAGGTGCCTGATACGCTCTTGCTCGCCGAAGCCTTCTGGCTGATGGAAGGTTACTTCGTCCGCACACTCGGCATGCACCGCGTCTACAATTCCGCCTTCATGCACATGCTGCGCGACGAGGACAACGCCAAATACCGTTCGGCGATCAAGAACACCCTTGAGTTTGACCCGCAGATCCTCAAACGTTACGTGAATTTCATGAACAACCCGGACGAGAAGACCGCCATCGAGCAGTTCGGGACGGGCGACAAGTATTTCGGCGTCTGCACGGTGCTCTGCACGCTGCCCGGTCTGCCGATGTTTGGGCACGGTCAGATCGAAGGCTATCGCGAGAAATACGGTATGGAGTTCCGCATGCCCAAGTGGGATGAGCAGCCAGACGAGGGGCTGGTCCGCGGGCATGAGTGGAAGATCTTCCCGCTCCTGCACCGCCGGCCGCTGTTCGCCGATGTGGAGCACTTCCTGCTGTTCGATCTTTATCGCGAAGACGGTCATGTGGACGAGAACGTTTTCGCCTATTCAAACCGGTCTTCATCCGGCGAACGCGGCCTTGTTTTCTACCACAATAAGTTTGCGGACACGCGCGGTTGGATCCGCATATCGGCCGCCTATCTGGATAAGGCCTCCGGTCAGCTCCTGCAGAGGTCTCTTGCCGAGGGCCTGGATCTGCCGCACGGCGGCTTCGCCATCTGCCGCGACGATGTAACTCGCCTTGAATACATCCGCTCCTGCGCGGAGCTGTGGGAGAAGGGCCTCTTCGTGGAGCTGCACGCCTACCAGCATCATGTGTTCCTGGATTGGCGTTTTGTGGATGGCTCCGAGTGGCAGGTGGTTCACGACGTGTTGCAGGGGTCGGGAGTTGCATCCGTACAGGCTGAGTGGGAGGCTCGCTTTGCAAGGCCTCCAGAGCTTACCGCGCCGGAGGGTGACGAGCCTCAAGCAGCTAAGAAAGCCGCCCGCAAGAAGGCGGCTCCCTCGAAGAAATCCACGGCGAAGAAAACGAGCAAGCCTGCCGCGGCGAAATCGAAACCTGCGGCGAAGAAGCCTGCCACGCGGAAGAAAAACCGCACGACCTCCGGCGCCAAAAAGCCCTGATTCTTGCCCTTGTGTCGGTGTTTCTTAGATCCTCTTCCAACGTTGGTCGAGTAGCCAGTGTTCTTCTGGCGTAATGGGACCAGCCCCCGGCGTTCCTCCGGGGATTGAGAACTGCACCTCCGGCGTAGGTCGGGCTCCGCGAAGCGCCCCGATAGTGGTTGGCCCGACTAGCGGGCCCTGCTGGTCAGGCGTCTTCGCGTCTCCGTAGCAGAGCCAAGCGGCAGCAGAGCGGCGGGGGCTCAGCGAGTAGATGACTTCAAGGCTTGGAGTTCTAACTAGCGAACGATTTCGCCATCCAGGGGAACCGCAGCATCCGCGGAAAGTGTTGCTTCAGGTTCAGTCCTGCAATGTAGTAGTACCCGAACGTGTATATCAGCATCCACGGCAGGATCCCCCAGCCGAGCGAGTATGCCAGGATAATGCCGGAGATCATCGCGTACGTCCCGAGGGCGATCTCAGCCCACACCATCCGGCTCACCGGCTGCCGGTAGGCGGCATCGGCTTTCCCGAGCTGCCCCGTATGCTGGTTGCCAAGGTTTAGCTTGGGCGTCCGGACGAAGGCGCTGCTGCCTCGGCCTAGTAGTCCCTCCAGCACTGCGATCGTGGTGCTCAGAGAGATGCCGAACCCTGTGATCGTCATCAGCGGCAGCAGCTTGACGCGCTCCGCCATCTTCGGTGTCTGCTTCGACCCTGAGATCAAATACAGGAGCGGCGGGCCGAATCCGGCCAGCGCCGAAAATGGGAACACCTTGAACGCATCCGGGACCAGCAGGCCGACCGGTAAGGTGAGCACCAGCATGCACAGCATGAGCGGATGTACCATGTAACCCGTAAGATGGATGAACGCCATCAGCCGCACGTGCAGCGGCAGATCGTTGCGGCGAACCACCTTCGGAAGGATCTTCCGCACGACCTGGAAGCTGCCCTTCGCCCACCGGAACTGCTGCTTCTTGAAGGCCTCCACCTCGGCCGGGAGCTCTGCCGGCACGACCACATCCGGCGCGTACCCGATCTGCCAGCCCTGCAGTTGTGCACGGTAGCTCAGGTCAAGATCCTCGGTCAGCGTGTCCCATTCCCATCCGCCGGCGTCTTCGATGCAGGCGCGACGCCACAGCCCGGCAGTGCCGTTGAAATTCAGGAATAGCGCGTGCCGTGACCGAGCCGTTTGCTCCACGATGAAGTGCCCGTCGACGGCCATCGCCTCCGCCTGTGTCAGCGAGTTGTACTTCCGGTTGGTGTGTCCCCAGCGCGTCTGCAGGCAGCCCAGCCTCGTGTCCCCGAACAGCGGCACGGTCCTCCGGAGCCAGTCGGCATTCGGCACGAAGTCTGCATCGAAGATCGCCAGGAACTCGCCCGTGGCAGTCTTCAATCCTTCGCTCAATGCGCCGGCCTTATAGCCGCTTCGATTGGTACGGTGCCGTAGTTCGATGTTCGCGCCGCGTAGCTTGTACCGGTTGACCAGCGCCCTGACGAGGTCTGCAGTGTCATCGGTCGAGTCGTCCAGCACCTGGATCTGCAATCGTCCGCTCGGATAGTCCAGTTCCGTGACCGCACGCAGCAATCGCTCAACGGTATATTTCTCATTGTAGATCGGGAGCTGTATCGTGATCAACGGCCATTCCTTCGGAGGAGCTGATGAGCGCCTGGGTTGTAAGGACCTCTTGACCCTCAGGTACAGGAAGGCGTTGATCAGGCTCGATACTCCATACATTGCGAGCCATACCAGCACGACAAGATAAGTAAGGGCGATCAGCACGACGAGCCCGCGAATGGACTCATCCGCTGCCAGTATTAAATAGTAAAAGCTCATGTTCTCTCCTCATACTCCTTTGGCTTCCTTGCATACTGCTAAGTGTCCGCGATGTTCGTTGTCGCATCCCATCGGCGTTGGGAAGTGAGCACGGAGCCCGCGACGGCGTAGAGCGCGGCTACATAAGGACAACGACCCGCTTAGAGTAAATATTATCGTTTTCGCTAAAAAGTGACTTAACCTCCGATAAGAGCTTGCTAAGGTCAAGCTGTGTTGGAACATCAACGCAGCCCTGACGGCTCATTGTCAGCCATGGTGAACTGGAGGATGATCAGTTGTTGAGAGGGGGATTCAACGAGCGCGCCTGCAACGCTGATTCGGCCTTCAACACTAAAGGATGGATGTGTGCTCGCTTTGGCCGATTATATCGCAGCCCACCTTCGCGCTTTTCGCCTCGTGCATTCCTTCACAGCCGCCTTTGGTCAGCCCGTTTTCAACCCTTGGACGACCCGTGCCTCATCGCATCCCTTCCATAAACAAAGACCCCTTATCGCGGGGTCTGCATGCTTCGAAATAAGTTGTCAGTCTGTCGCCGGCTTCCAGTGTTCTGGCTATAACTGCTGGAGGTTCGCGCTCGTCTCCTGGCCCGCTCCTGGCAGATCCGGCAACGAGGGGATGCGCGGTTTCCTCTCGATCCAGTACAGCGCGACGTAGAGCAACAGCAGCACGCCGAGCCAGAAGAACACCGACGTCAACACCCCCGAGCGTGTGATCGAACCGATCATCGGGTTGCTCCGCAGCCAGGGCAGCGAGGCTGGCAGCGGCCGTCCATCCAGCACGTAGTACAGCACATCCTCCAGCCCGCTGAACGCGCCGACCGCCAGCGCCACCAGGTAGTACAGACAGTCCTTCCATTGCCCCCACAGCAGGATCAGACCGACGGTCGCATATCCCGCCAGCGACACGAACCAGCCGGTGTGGTACATGTCTGCATACTCCACCAGCCGGTTGTGTTCGAAGATGCGCTGCCAGACCAGGATGTCCGTCGCCGTGTAGAAGAACAGCGCGAGGCTTACAGCCAGGATCGGTCGAATCTTACGCATACGAGATGCATTCTCCGCATTGAGACTTATGTTAGAGGATGCGCCGCAGAAGTCACTCTGAGGTTATCCCGCCCCGGTGAGCAGGTCGTGTTCATGACCTGCCTGTGCGGTTGGAGTATACCGAGTGAACCTTAAAAAGCCCTCCCTACATAGGGTTGCAATCACGTGATTAAGCTACCGCTTGCTCTACGCAACGCATACTCCTGCCCTACAATGTGGCTTGTCGGGCAATATACAGCGCAGGACGTTCGTTAGACACAGGTCTGGCTGCGGAGAAGCCGCGCCTCTCACTGAATGTGGTTAAATAAGCCCATGCGAATCATCTATCTCTCTCCGCACCTCGACGATGCTGTGCTTTCGGCTGGCGGGTTGATACGTGCGCAGTCGTCTGCCGGGGCGCACGTCGAGATTTGGACCTGCATGGCTGGCATCCCCGAACCTGCGGACCCCGGCGAGTTTGCCCGGATGATGCATCTCATTTGGGGTTTCGCCGATGGCCGCGAGTGTGTGACGTCCCGCCGCCTGGAGGATCAGCGCGCCGCAGCCTTGGTCGGCGCCCTGCCTGTTCACCTCGACTTCCTCGACTGTCTCTATCGCCGCGGCAGTGATGGTCAGGCGCTCTATGCCGATGCCGTGCTGCCGGTACAGCCCGATGATTCGGAGCTGCCCGCCGCCATCTCCCGCCTCATCGCCGGTAGGTTGCAGCCCGATGATATGGTTGTCTGCCAGCTGGCGATTGGTCGCCATGTTGATCACGTCATCGTCCGTCAGGCCGCGGAGATGCTGGATCGGCCACTGACCTACGATGCGGATATGCCCTATCTGCTTAATCACCCCGGCGATCTCGAGCCGGCGACCACGGGGATGCTGGCCTCGCTGCAGCCGGTCTCCGAAGGGGATTACCGCTGTTGGCTCGAGGCCATCGATTGCTACACCTCCCAGGTGGCCTCGGTGTTCGGCAGCCATGAGGTAATGCACCAGGTGATGGATGAATTCTGGAATGAGCAGCACGGCATCCGCCTCTGGGAGCCGTAGTCCCTGCCCTAATCCAGAAAAGCACAGCCGTACCGGCCTTATTCTCCATAAAATTGCTCGGTTTTGCCTCTCGACGATTCAGAAAGCATGTTCTATAATACAGCAAGCTGGAAGGGTTTCCTCTTGGAATCAATGGTTTGCGAACGGCTTGCACTCCTACAAAGGTCATCTCGTCTAAACCTTGATTCCGGTTTAAATCCATGATATAGTACTCTCGACCTTTGGAGTGAGTACAGAGGGCTT
>DATKAF010000306.1:0-2424 GCA_035498395.1 Anaerolineales bacterium | reverse complement strand
CGAGCGGCTGGTTTCGACATACAAGTTATTTGAACGCTCCGTGCAGCCCCGCTGGGGCCAGCTCAAACAAAACGTTAGCCAGCTCGGCCTGAGCCTGCCGACGCTGCAGCCGGCACCGATGCGCATGTCGGTCGTTTATGCGGCGCTGATGTTCGCATTGCTGTTTACAGGCACGGCGGAGGCACAGTCTGCGCTGCCGGGTGATCCGCTATACGGATGGAAGCGAACGAGCGAGCAGGCTTGGCTTTCCCTCTCCCCGGATCCAGTGGGCACGGGGATCATACTTGCCAATCGACGCCTCAATGAATGGCTTGCCGTGGAGAATGATCCTGCGCGCAGCAGCGGCGCGCTCAGCAACTACATACAGGCGCTGACAGATTTGAGCTCGGTGGGAGGCGGCCAGGCGGTCTCACGCGTGGTTCCGGTGCTGGAAGGCCATCGCCGCAGGCTCCAAAACTCGGGTCTGGCAAGCGTGCAGGTGGAGCGCTCCATTAGCCAGGCAGAATCCTCGGTGCTTGCCCTGGCAGATACATCCACGCCGACAGCAGCCGCCAGTGTGACGGCCACTGCAATAGCGCCCACTGCATCGCTCACTGCAACTGCCACTGAGGTGTTGCCGACCATTTCGCCGACCGCGACCGCAACTCTCGTTGCGCCCACCGCCACGGCTACAGCAACCGAGGTCCCGCCGACCTTCACGCCGACCAACACTCCAACAGAAGTGCCGCCGACGCCTACGGACACCCCGACAGAGGTGCCGCCAACGCCTACGGACACGCCGACAGACGTCGTACCCACCGATACGCCGACAGCCGTTGCGCCGACGCCCACGGACACTCCGACAGAGGTCGTACCCACCGATACTCCAACGGAGATCCCGCCGACGCCCACGGAAACTCCAACTCTGATCATTCCGTCAGATACGCCGGTCCCGACCGATACCCCGCCGGGTGCTCTGCTGGCCCAACCATGACTTGCTGATCCGGGCTCCTGAGACACAAGTGTCTTGATCAAAAAAAAACAATCCCCGCCTGCGAGCGGGGATTGTTGCTTCCGGGTCTGCGTACCTAAGCAGCTCTGGATCTGGCGAACAGGATCCACAATAACCGGATGACTGCCCACGCCAGCAGCAAATAGACCAGTATGGCAACCAGATCAAAGAACTCGATCTCGATGCCCGAGAAGGCCGGCGTTGGCGTCAGCCCGACAAAGATCGCCACGAAGGGAGCGCTCAGGAAGTAGATGAGGGCGGCAAAAGGGTTCTCAGGGTTGGCCGCCATCAGCTTGAGGATGAACCGCAAGCCGATCAAGCCGGTGACCACGAGAGCGGCGAGATTGATCAGCCCGCTCACGCGTCGGAGGGCCATCTCATCGGTGCCAAACACAGTGGTCTCCGGCACATCCGTGCGGGGATGCAAGGGAGCGTAGTCGTCCGTTTCAATATCGGGGCGACGCGGATCGTTCACTGCCATAGGAACCTCCAATCACTGAAAACAAAAAGCGGGATGACAGGAAAGAACCATCGCCCCGCTTACTGTTAAACGACCGGAAGAAAGGCTCGTTATGACAGCGAGAATCAGTAGGGAGTCGGCAGGGGCAGCCGGATCGCTGCGTCGCGAGGTCCCTAGTGTCCTTTCTGGTAGGAATTCCAGAGGGCGGTGAGGTTTCCGGTGTAGAGCTCCGTATAACCGCAATGTGCGCAAACCCAGGCTTGAATGTCGCCCTGGGATTGGCCCTGTACCCAGATCGCGGCGTGCCTGGCCGGTTCCGGTTCCTCCACAACCACGCGCAGTGGATGGCTGAAACTTTGGCCATCGTCGCGCACTTCGATGCCAGCCATCACTTCAGCCGAGCCGCACTTTGGACAGGTGCCGTCCTTCATATGGCCTCCTCTTGTAGGGGAAACTTGCTCGAAACCGCTATTGCTCCGGCGCTGCCGCAGATGATCCGGCGGCGCTTGGCTGCGCGCTGAACGTGAAGGCGACCACAGCCAGTAATCCAAGGGCCATATCAATGAAGAGGATGTTGATCATTGCATGCGGTCCAACGGAAGTGAAGGCGTTTCCGATCAGCCAGGGGAGCAGCATGCTCCCGACGCCGGATCCCAGCAGGAACAGGCCTGTGATGGTGCCGGTTACCTTCAGTTTCTCCCCCGCGAGAAGCAGAAGCGTCGGGAAGATCGATGCGGTCGCCAGCCCCAGGCTAATGCTGCCCACCCAGAGCATCGCGGCCGAATCCCGGGCGATGGCGATCAGTCCCAGACTGATGAGACAGCCCGCGAAATCGATGAACAGGATGGTGCGTGACCGGAGCCGCGTGGAAACCCAGATGCCCAGCAGCCGAGCAAGCGTGAAAGAGGCCCAGTACGCGGAAGTCAGGTAGGCCGCTGTAACCGTATTTGCGAGGTTCAGCGTGACTGCATAT
>DATKAF010000305.1:0-17535 GCA_035498395.1 Anaerolineales bacterium | reverse complement strand
TGATCCCGCGCTGGCTGTCGATTTGGGGCCTCGTCGCCCTTATCATGCTGCTCTCGGCCGTGCTGATCAACTTCTTCGATGGCGAGCCCTATTCGGTCTCCGGTCCGTTGACCTTCCTGGCTCTGCCTATTGCCTTGCAGGAGCTGGTGCTCGCAGTCTGGCTGATTGCACGGGGATTCAATCAGGCTGCTTTGCGCGGGGCAGGGCCAATGAATCGTAGTTAATGGGTCATGGGGATCGGAAATAGTGAATCGGAAATGGTTCATGGGTCAAAGCGCATGCTCACCCATGAACCATTTTCCATACGGCTCACACTTGCCGATTCACGTCTTCGTGTTCTTCGTGGATGGATGCGTTCCAACGTCTCACGCCCCTACCCGCAGAACTCCCTCGCCGCCTCCAGGTACACCTGCGCACAGGCCTCCACACTCTGCAGATCGACCCACTCTTCAGCGGCATGCGCGCCTGCGCCTGCCGGGCCGAACAATAATGAAGGGATGCCAGCCGCAGCGAGCAGCGCCGCATCCGTCCAGAATGCGACGCCCGCGATGGGCGCGGCCTGCCCCAGCACCCTGACCGCCGCTCTCTGCACCGCCTGCGCGATGTCCGCATCCTCCGGCGTCTCCAGCGGCTGGCGGTACAGCCCGCGCCGCACAATGGCTTTAAATGACGGATCCGCATCTCGCAACTGCCGGACGAGCTCTGCCATCTCAGCCTCCACGCTCTGCGCCGTTTCGCCGGGGAGCGTGCGCCGCTCGATGGACAGCGTGCAGCGCTCGGGGTAGCTGGATATCTCCCGCCCGCCCCGTATCAGCGACGCGTGCACCGAGCCGCTTCCGAGCAGCGGGTGAGCCGGACCCGCGCGTAGCGCCTCGCCCCATGCCTCGACCTCCGCCAGCACGCGGCCCATATGCGCGATGGCGTCCACGCCCAGGTCGGGACGCGAGCCGTGCGCGGCACGCCCGACCGTCTCCACCTCCAGCCAAACGAAGCCCTTGTGCGCCAGGATCATTTGCAGCTCGGTGAACTCGGCCACGATGGCTCCATCGGCGCGCACTTGTTTCGCCACTTCCGCAGTGCCGAGGCTGGCGTATTCCTCATCCGCTACCGCCGTGACGATTACATCGCCGCGCAGCGGGAGCTTCGCCGCCTCGGCCGCCGCGACCATGCAGGCTGCCAGCCCGCCCTTCATATCGTACGCGCCACGGCCGTACATGCGGTTGTCTTCGATGCGCGGCCTGTGCGGCTCGACCATCTCGCCCGCCGCGACGGTGTCCATGTGACCGTTGAGCAGCAGTGCCTTGCCGCCGCCGCTGCCGCGTGCAATGCCGACCACGTTCGGGCGGCCCTCTTCGGAACCGATGAGCTTCACTTCCAGCCCGGCGCGTTCGAGCCAGTTGGCGATGAAGGCCGCGATCTGCGCTTCACCCGCGCCGCCGGGGACCAGGTCGGGGTTGGTGGAGTCGATGGAGACCAGGGAAGAGAGCAGCTCGATGACGTCGCTCATAACACCTCACCACAAAGGGCTCGCCGTTCGTGCCGCCGCATCGTCGGCATCGATGGTGCGAGACGGCGAAGGGACACGAAGGAAATAAAGAATACCGACTGCACCGGTAAATTGCGCCAATTCTACCCTGTGTGCAAACAAAAAGACTTCCGAAGCCTACGAACTTCGGAAGTCTTCAGTAGAGGCGACCTTCGCCGCTCACGCCCTCGCGGGGTGGTCGCCTAGGCCGCAAGGCTTGCCGCTACTGTGCCTTCGTCAGCAGCGCCTCCAACCGCTCCATCGAGGCGTTTGCACCCTCCTCCATGCCCGACTGCACCATCCCATCGCGGTCCTCCACCGACTGGAACACCGACTGCTCCCGAAGCAGAGTCTTGCCGCCCGTGTCTTCGAATGTGATCGTATCCATTGTCACGTGCCCGGGCACACCTTCATACTCGAACGTATACACGAGACGCTCCGGCGGCCTCACCTCGTGGTACACGCCGTGGAAGGCGTGCGTGCCGCCGTCCGCCGCGGCCTGGACGAAGCGCCAGCTACCGCCCGGCCTGACGTCCATCTTCTCCACCGTCGTCGTGTACCGCTCCGGCCCCCACCACTGCGGCAGCAGTTCCGGATCATTCATTACCTTGAACAGGCGCTCGCGCGGCACGTCGAACAGCCGCGTGATCACGATCTCCTGCTTGCCCGGCTCTGCCACGATGTGAGTCTTGCCGGCGGTAATTGCCTTATCCTTGGTTGCTGTAGCCATTCTATTCATCCTTTCTACATCTAAGAGTCTAGTTGTTTCGTTCATGCCGGCCGATACGTCGCCAGGATCACGCCGGTGGTCGAAGCCTTGCTGTCCACCAGCTGGAGATGCGTGTACTCGCTTCCGTCCCGGAAGAGCCGGCGCCCCGTCCCGAGCACCAGGGGGAAGATCGAAAGCTGGTATTCGTCAATCAGGTTGTGCTGCATCAGCGTATGGACCAGCTCGCCGCAGCCCAGGATGCCCAGGTCGTGCCCCGTTTGCTGCTTGAGCGCCGCGACGGTTTCGGCCGCCTCGCCTTTGAGCAGGACCGAGTTGCTCCACGGCAGCGGGTCGTTCAGCGTCCGGGAGCAGACGTATTTGCGCGCCCGGTTCAGCACGTCGGTGAACGGGTTGCCGTCCGTGCGGTTGGGCCACACGGCATGGAAATCCTGGTAGGTCCGCCGCCCGAACAGCAGCGCCGGCTCCTGCGACATGCCCTTTGCCGCCGCTTCGCCCATGACGGCGTCGAAATAGCCATTTCCCCAGCCGCCATAGGGAAAGCCGCCGCGCGTGTCTTCATCCGGGCGTCCCGGGGACTGCATCACGCCGTCCAGCGTCACGTTCTCGATCGCGATGATTCTTCCCATTGCATTACCGCTTCCGAAGAAGCGCCTCCAGGCGGTCCCAACTTCCAACGGTGCCTTCCTTGATTCCGGATTGCAGCATGCCGTCTCGGTCTTCCATCGACTGGAACACCGACTGCTCGGTGAGCAGGGTCCTGCCATTCTGATTCCTGAGCGTGATGGTCCGCAGCAGCACGTGCCCCGGTACGCCTTCGAATTCAAACGTGTACACCAACCGCTCCGGCGGCACGACGGTGTGGTAGATGCCGTGCAGGCCGATGCCTCCGCTTGCATCACGGGGGTTGACGAACCGCCAGCGCCAACTGCCGCCCGGTCGCACGTCCATCTGGTCCACCAACGTGTTAACCTGTCCGGGTGAGCCGCACCACTGCTGCACCAGCGCAGGATCGGTCAGTGCTCGGAACAGCCGCTCGCGTGCCGCATCGAACAGCCGCGTTATGACGATCTCCTGTTTTCCCGGCTCAGCGGTCAAGTTGGTCTTTCCGACCGTGACCATCCTGGCCTGGTCTATTTGAGTTGCCACTTCGCTTCTCCTTTCCACGTCTAAGGTTTGAAGCCTGCCGTTCCTGTTCCTTGACGAGCCTTTCCAGGGCATCATACCGGCGCTCATATTGCTCCGCCATGCGCCGCGCCCAGCCTTCCAGCTCGTGCAGCGCATCCGAGTTGATGCTGTATAGATGCTGCTGCGCCCGTTTCTCCATACGCACCAGGCCGGCCTCCCGCAGGATCTTCAGGTGCTGCGAGATGGCAGGGGCGCTGACGTGAAATTTGCGGGAGATTGTGGTGGCGGATAGCTGCCCGCTGTTCGCCAGCGTCTCGAGGATGCTGCGGCGGTTCGGTTCAGCCAGCGCGGAAAACATATCCATGCCCCTATAATACAGCAATCACTTAATTAAGTCAATACTTAAATAATAAGAGGACGATAAGAATGAGCAGGCGCTGCATACGAGGCCATGGCGCATAGTCGTTTTCTATGCGGCTCTGGGAGATGAATGCTGGAGGTGTTCCTGTTGGCGAACCTCATCGCCCACCCCAATAAAAACAGCCTGCAGGAGGCCTACAGGCTGTTCGCTTACACGTTCCTAACGGGTCACGTAACCCTTATGGCAGCGGGATATAGTACTGGATGACCAGCACCGGCCGGTTCGCCGTCGGCGCGTTGCCGCTGTAGAACGTAAACACGTTCGCCACGCTGTCGTTGTTGTCATCCTTCGAGAAGCGCAGGCGGAACTGCGTCGTCCCGGCCTTGTTGATCCAGGTATCGGCATTGGCGCCGGCCAGGCTGGCCGTGAACCAGCCGCCTGACAGCGGCGCGTTCTTGATGGTCATGGCGCCGCCCTTCGTGGCCGCGGCCTGGAAGTCTGCCGCCTCCAGCGCCGCTGCGCCAAAGCTGCCGTTCTTCAGGTCCACCGCGATGTTGCCGAACGCAGTGAACATGCTGGCAGCCTTCCCCGGCGTGGACGTCTTGACCTTGATCGTGACGTTTGTGATGACTGCGCCGGCGGGCAAACTCGTGTTGAAGGACAGGATGCCGCGGTATTGCTTGCGCGACGCATCGTCTCCGAGGTTGAAGGTGGTCAGGGCGGAGTTCATCGAGCCGCCCTTGTTGCTCAGCTCGCCGGATTCCAGCACCCAGCCATCGGACCCGCCGACCGAGGTGCGCGTCACGCTCAGCGCCGCCACGTTCACATTGACCGTGATCGTGCTGACGCCGCCCAGGCCGTCATCCGTCGTCACGACAAAGCTGTCGCTGCCGATGTAGTTCTTCTCCGGCGCGTAATCGATCTGCATGGACTCGCCGACGTTCGAGGCCTGGACTGCGGCGATGCCGTGCGCAGCGGCGGTCGATATGCTCCACGTGATCGGGTCGGATTCGGCGTCCGTTGCATGCAGCGTCAAGGCGAAGGGCGTCGGCGTGCCGTTCACAGACATATTGACGGTGGTCGACGCGCCTTCGGCGATGACCGGCGCGGTGTTATGCCGCGGCGTCGTGAACGTGACGTCGGATCCATAGGCTGTGCCTGCATCGTTCGTTGCGTATGCGCGCACATGGTAGAGCGTACTGCCGGTGAGCCCGGTGATGTTGCTGGTGAAGGCGCCGGTCGCGCTGACCGCGCCATCCGAGGTGTGGCTGCCGGAAATGGTCGGGTTGGCCGCGGTGCCCCAGGCCACGCCGTGCTGAGTCGGGTTCGGAATGCCCAGCGCGGTGACGTTGCCGTTGCCGGTGGCGGTCGTCTCTGCAACGTTCGTGACAGCCTGCGTGGTAACAGTGGGGAGCTTGGCGGCTGTGAAGGTGACATCGTCGCCGTACGATGTGCCGATCGCGTTGGTGGCATAAGCGCGCACATGGTAGAGCGTGCCGGATGTCAGCCCGGTGATGTTGCTGGTGAAGGCGCCGGTCGCGCTCACCGCGCCGTCGGAGGTGTGGCTGCCCGAAACGGTCGGGTTGGCGGAGGTGCCCCACGCCACGCCGTGCTGGGTCGGGTTCGGCGCGCCCAGGGATGTGACATTGCCGTTGCCGGTGGCGGTGGTGGCTGTAATGCTCGTTACGGCCTGCGTGGTAACGGTCGGAGTGAGGCCGGGAGTAAAGGTGACGTCGGAGCCATAGGCCGTTCCCGCAGCGTTCGTGGCATAGGCGCGCACGTGATAGAGCGTGCCGGCCGTCAGGCCGGTGATGCTGCTGGTGAAGGCGCCGATCGCGCTGACTGCGCCGTCGGAGGTGTGGCTGCCCGAAACGGTCGGGTTGGCGGATGTGCCCCACGCCACGCCATGGTCGGTCGGGTTCGGAACGCCCAGCGCTGTGACATTGCCGTTGCCGGTGGCCGTCGTCGGTGTGATGTCCGTAACCGCCTGCGTGGTAACGGTGGGCAGCTTGTTGCTTGTGAAGGTTACATCCGATCCATAGGCCGTGCCGGCGGTGTTGGTGGCATAAGCACGCACGTGATAGAGCGTGCCGGCGGTCAGGCCGGTGATGTTGCTGGTGAAGGCGCCGGTCGCGCTGACCGCGCCATCGGAGGTGTGGCTGCCGGAAACGGTCGGGTTGGCAGCAGTGCCCCATGCCACGCCGTGCTGGGTCGGGTTCGGCACGCCGAGCGACGTGACATTGCCGTTGCCGGTTGCGGTGGTCGTCCCGATATTGGTGACGGCCTGCGTTGTGACGGTGGGCTGCTGCGTTGCGGACTTGAACTCGTACGCACCGCGGTCATCATAGGTGCGTGTGCCCGCACCGGTGTTCGCGGTGGCCGGGTCGTCGAAGCGCGCGTTGCCCTCGATGTCGGTCGTTTGCTCGCCCGAGGCGCCGGAGTTGGCACTGTCGATGGCAGGCGAGCCGCTCTGGATGTGATAGTTGCCCGAGACGGCGTACGCCTGCTGCGAGTTCGGGTTCGGCGCGCCCGGGGATACCAGTTTCGGGTCGACTTCCAGCCCGTGCACCTCCAGTGTGGGGTGCGCCGCCTTGAACGCGGCCAGCGTCAGGTACGGCGTGCCGTCATAGTTGATCTGCTGGGAGCTTGCACTGGTCTGGAAGTACAGGTTGTAGTCCATGCTGGCCGGCAGCGACGTGCTGTCGGGATAGATATTCCCGCCCTTGCGCCCGCCCGGGTTGGAGCCGTTGTTCACCAGCACGTTGTTGGCCAGCGTCGCACCTGCCGAGTTCGCCTCCAGGTTGATGCCCGAGGTGAAGTTCCCCTGGATCGTGTTGCCCACGATGATGTTGTTCGGCGCGCCGTTATTGTCGATGCCATGGTCGCCGTTGCCGTAGCTCAAGTTTCCCGACACCGTATTGTTGGCCGAGCCGGTGCCCAGCGTGCCGACGTACAGGTTGATGCCGCTGTCCTCGTTGCCGTGCACGTCGTTGTGAACGATGGTGTTGTTATTGCTGTCATCCACCTCGATGCCCGCTGCATCGCTGTACGGCACCACCGGCCACGCAATGGTGGAGTCGTTGGCATACGAGACGTTGTTGCTGATGATGTTGCCGTTGCTGTTGTCCACCAGGCGGATGCCGATGCACGAGTTGTGGTCCACGGTGTTGCCGGTGATAGTGGAGTTGGTCGTTGTTTTTAGCTTGATACCCTGCACGTGCTGGTCGATGCCCGAGTTATGCCCGGCATAGCTCACGTGGTTGTTCGAGATGGTGATGTGGTCCGAGGTGTCGGCATAGATGCCCGGCCCGCGCGTCTCGGTGATGGTGAAGCCGTCGATCACGATATAGCTGCGGCTGGCCATGGCGAACGCGCTGCTGGTGCCGCCATGCCCGGTCACCGTTACGACCGCGCCGGGGCCGGCCTTGAACGTGATCGGGCTGCCGGCCGCGCCGCTGCCCTGCAGGGTCACCGACTCGGCATACGTCCCGTGCAGCACGATCACGGTATCGCCCGCGTTCTTGGCGTTGGCTTCGGCCTTTGCCAGTGTGCACCAGGGGGCGGTTTGCAGGGTGCCCGCATTCGTATCCGCGCAGGCCACGGTGTTATCGACGTAATAGGTCGTGCCGGCGGCTGAAGCGTGCGTGTTGCTCAGCCCCAGCAGCGAGCAGATCAGGACCAGGGCGAGGAGCGCCGATCCGATGCGGGCAGTGGATGTGGTGCGGGTCTTGGGACTGGGACGAAAATTGCTAAGCATTTCGATCTCCTCCAAATGAGTGAAAAACTTTAATCCTCTCGACGACGGGTCAATTCATGGATATCAGGCTGGTCTTTCCTCCTGCAAAAGGCCGTCCCGCGCATGGGCGCCCTCCTGGATGTCCGACTAGGTAACACATATCCGACTATTGAGACCGCATTGTACAGTACACCTAACAAATTTGCAAGGAGGCAGCAACTATGAACTGCGGGCGGTGTGTGAAATTCGCCGCGAACGGGGCAGGCAATTAATTTACGGGGGAATGCGCTACCAGATGAACGGGATGAGACGATAGCGGACCTTGTGTGCATACTCCGCATACCCGCGCAGGCCGTTCCTCAGCACATCTTCTTCATTCCGGATGCGCATGGTAAGCACGAATGGAATGCATACGGCGGGCAAGAGAGCAAACCACGATCCGAGGACGAACGGAGCCGAGAGGAATAGCACTGCGAACGCCAGGTACATGGGATGGCGCACGACGCCATACATCCCGGTGTCGATCAGCTTCTGATGCTCCTGGACCTCGATCACGCGTGAAGCGTAGCTGTTTTGCTTCATGACGAAGAAGAGCATGACCAGAGCCAACACCATCATGACAGAAAAACCTGCGACCGTAGCTGCGGGAACATGCGACCAGTGGAAGCGGAAATCCAGGCCTGCCACGAGGAACATCGTAAGAGCCGCGGCAATGAGCAATCCCATCGCCGCTTTTTGGGCCGTTTCGGACTCTGCTGCACGATAACGGGTCCGGGCGTATCGAGGGTCGCTAAAGGAGAAATAAATCAGAATGGCAACATAGCAGCCAATGAAGATCCCCAGAAAGAGCCATGCGTTGGGAAACCGGATCGATCCGGCCGGAATGAACAGAATTATGCTGAAGATGATGAATGCGATCACCCCATTGAGGATGGCTCTGCAGGAGAGCAGCAGGCTTTCTACAGCGCTGGCAGGGCGGACCGTCATGGTTTCCTACGGCAGCGAGCCTTCGCAGCTACCCACATCGGGCAGCATCTCCCACTTCACCCTCGCATCTCCTCTGCGCAGCCACATGCGGACGCCCTGATAGTCCACCATCACGTAGTTCGACTTGACCCACTCCGTGAGGTCCTGGCTGCCCCACTTGCTGGTCTCAATGAAGGTGGGTCGCATCTGCTGGATCGAGTAGTTCAGGTCGTACTTGTTGTGCCCCGGCACACTGTACATGCCGCTCCATGCGATATCCCCCGAGAGATCGGGCGGCCGCGCCGCAATGTATGGGTCGGTCCGGCCAAGGAAGTCGTAGCCCTTGCGCTCCGTGTAGTAGGGGATGACGCCCGCGCCCACCAGCCCGACGGTCGCATCCCGTGTCGTGATCTGGTTCAGGATCACCGCGCCGTTGACCCGCGGGTAGTAGAAGTTCACCGGGGGCCACGCCTGGGTGAGGAACATCTGCGGAAGGAAGCCCAGGTTGACCGTCAGGACGCTGATCGCCGTCAGGTAGACGACGAGCCGCTTCCCCTTCCGTGAAGAGGCGGGCGCGCCGATCCGCCGCAGCAGCTCGAACGCGCCGAGCACGAACAGGATCGCCGCGACCGGCTCCGCGGGGGCCATGATGCGCCACCAGTTCCACGCGTCGCCGCCCACCCAGACCTGGTACACGACGGGCAAAATAACCAGCAGCATGTAAAGCGCCTTGCGCCGGTCTGGCTTCAGCAGGCAGCCGATGAATGCGACACTCAGGAAGATGATGTGAGTCCAGAAATAGAGCGAGATGAACCCCAGCCCGTTCCGGATGCGGTCGGCCAGCGGCATGCCGGTCAGCTTCAGCACGTAGGTGTTCGGCATGTACACGCCGTAGTACGAGATGCGGAACGCCTCCTGCCCCAGCGGGAAGACGAGAAACAGCCCGAGCATCAGCGCGATGGTCTCCACGCGATGACTGCTTGTCCCGCGCCATGCTTCATAGCTTGCATACAAAAGGATCGGTGCGGCGAAGATGGCGGCATCGGGGCGGGTGAGATAGGCTAGCCCGAGGAAGGTGGCAAGCAAAAAGAGATAGCGACGACGCCGGCCGCGAAGATAGACCTCCAGCGCCAGCAGCGCTGCCAGCAGCAGGAACGTGAGCAGCCCCGTCTCCATGCCGGTCAGCGACCAGAACGACAGCGGGTAGTAGGTGATGGTCAGCACCAGCGCCGCGCCGATGAACAGCGGCCGGGCCGCGTCCTCGAACTCTGCCGCTGCAAATCGTGCCAGCCGCCACGTCAGGTAGATGCAGCCGAAGACCAGCAGCACACCCAGGATCTGCACGCCGAGCACCGCGCTGGATTTATCCAGCAAGCCGGTGAAGACCGACATCACCAGTGTGAGCAGCAGGTTGGTGTAGCCCTCGACCCGCTCCCCCGGATTCCACACCAGCCCATTCCCGTGCGACAGGTTCCATGCGTAGCGCATGGAGATCATGGCGTCGTCGAACAGGCCATAGTAGCGCTTGCCGTCGATGGCGACGAGCGACGATTCCAGGATGAAGGCGCGCGCCCAGGCAATATAGAGGAGGGCGAGCAAGACGACGATCAATGTGCTCTTGCGCATCATGATTGCATCAGGGGTTGATCGCGAAGCATCCTACAAGGTTAGCTGAGTGCTGATTGCTTCTAAAACCCCTGCGCCACATACTCGCCCCACACGCCGCGCAGCGTGTTGCAGATCTCGCCGAGCGTCACGTCGTGCTCCACGCATTCGATGAACAGCGGCATGAAGTTACCTGTTCCCGATTTCCGATTTCCTTCTCCTGCTTCCCCACGCCGCGCCAGCGCATCCAACTGGCCTCGCAATTCCGCCACCCTGGCATTGTCCCGCTTGGAACGCAGAGCCGCCAGCCGCTCGCGCGCCGCCGCTTCAATCGCCGGGTCAACGCGCAGTCGCTCCAGCGTGATCTCCTCCTGCACCTGAAACTGGTTCAGCCCCACGATGACCTGCTCGCCGCGCTCGATGGCCTGCTGCGCCTCGTACGCCGCGTTCTGAATCTCGTTCTGCATGAACCCATGGTCGATGGCTTCCAGTGCCCCGCCCAGCGAGTCGATCTTCTCGATGTAATCCTTCGCCGCCGCCTCGACTTCATCCGTCAACTTCTCGATCAGCCACGACCCCGCCAGCGGATCCACCGAATCGGCCACGCCCGACTCGTACGCGATCACCTGCTGCGTACGCAATGCCAGCCGCACCGCGCTCTCGGTCGGGAGCCAGAGCGCCTCATCCCGGCTGTTGGTGTGCAGGCTCTGCGTCCCGCCGAGCACCGCCGCCAGCGCCTGGAGCGTGACGCGCACCACGTTGTTCTCCGGCTGCTGAGCTGTGAGAGTCGATCCTGCCGTCTGCGTGTGGAAGCGCAGCTGCCAGCTTGCCGGCGCCTGCGCGTGGAAGCGCTCGCGCATAATCTTCGCCCACAGCCGCCGCGCCGCCCGGAACTTGGCAACCTCCTCCAGCAGGTTGTTGTGCGCGTTGAAGAAGAACGAGATCTGCGGCGCGAACTCGTCCACCTGTAAGCCCGCCTCCAGCGCCGCTTCAATGTAGGCGATGCCGTTCGCCAGCGTGAACGCCACTTCCTGCGCGGCGGTCGACCCGGCCTCCCGGATGTGATAACCGCTGACCGAGATGGTGTTCCAGTTGGGGATTTCCTGTGCGCAGTACTGGAAGATATCGGTGATGAGCCGCATCGATGGCGCGGGCGGGAAGATGTACGTCCCGCGCGCCACGTACTCCTTCAGGATGTCGTTCTGGACGGTGCCGCGCAGCTTCCTGACCTCCACTCCCTGCTTCTTCGCCACCGCGATATACATCGCCAACAGGATGCCCGCCGGCGCATTGATGGTCATGGATGTAGAGACCTTGTCGAGCGGGATGTCCTTCAGCAGCCGTTCCATATCCTGAAGCGACGAGATGGACACGCCCACCTTGCCGATCTCGCCGTGGGCGATCGGGTCGTCGGCGTCGTAGCCGATCTGCGTGGGCAGGTCGAACGCCACCGAAAGCCCCGTTTGCCCGTGCTCCAGCAGATAGCGGTAGCGCTTGTTCGACTCCTCCGCGCTGGCGAACCCGGCGTACTGCCGCATGGTCCAGAAGCGCGAGCGGTACATGGTCGGCTGGACGCCGCGCGTGAACGGGTACTCGCCGGGGAAGCCCAGCTCGTCCATGTAACCGGGGTCGTCGCCTTGGGGCAGCGAGACGCGCGGCAGCTCGATTCCCGACGAGGTCTCGAACCGCGCTTTCCGTTCCGGAAATCTCTTCAGGGATGGGTGGAGTGTGTCACTTTGCCAGCGAGAGCATTCATCTTGGATGGACATAGGATTTTGGATTTTTGATTGCTGATCTTAGATTTGGCCGTGCAACAGTGGCTACGAGTGTATCATGCCTTATAATGAGCATAGCTTGCAATAGCGTGGGTGGAGGCCGTGATGAATGAAGAGGATCTGAAGCGTCGTACACAGCAGTTTGCGTTGCAAATAATCGGATTGGTAGCGTCGTTACCCACCACCCCTGCTGCCCGGACGATAGGAACCAACTAATCCGATCCGGCACGTCGGTGGGCGCGAATTACCGCTCAGCCTGCCGCGGTAGATCGAAACCGGATTTCGTAGCCAAGGCTGGCTCGCCGTTGAAGAGGCTGACGAAAGCCTCTACTGGATGGAACTGCTGGTAGAGTCTCGAATTGTGCCAGCTGAAAAGCTGAGAGCGCTAATGTAAGAAGCCAATGAACTTGTCGCGATCTTTACTGCTTCCATCAAGACGGCTCGGGCTCGTCCAAATGCATGAGAGGTCATCATGGCTGATAATCTAAAATCTCAAATCGAAAATCAAAAATCCTCGATCGGCTATCTCGTCGGCGGCTCGCTCAAGGAAAACTTCCATGTCCGCCTCACCGTCGATCCGCTTACCGTGCAGGAGGGCGCCTTTGTCGTCATCGACTCCGCCAATTTCCAATTCTACGGCCTCGTCACCGACCTGGAGCTGGGAGCCACCGACCCGCGCTTCGCCGATGAGCAGTCCGAGATACGCCTCGCCCCCGCCCTCGCCAAGGCCCTCCACGGGCAAACGCTGTATACCAACCTGGAAGTGCTGCCCGCCCTCATGCTCGAGCGCGGCCCGGAGCCCGGCTCGCAGGAATACGCCGATTGGCTGGAAAAGCTTCACGGAGAGGAGCCGAAGCCTGGTCCGGTCAAGACCGTACCGCCGCACCACGCGGGCGTCCGGCTGGCCAACGAGGGCGACATCGCCGAGATCTTCGGAAAGGCCGGCGGCAAGAATTTCGTGGTCGGTTACACCCGCGAGCAGGGCCACCCGGTCTGCGTGGACCTGGAGCAGCTTGTCCTGCGCTCGGCGGGCGTGTTCGGCGCCACCGGCACCGGCAAATCCTTCCTGACCCGCATCGTGCTCGCCGGGCTGATCCATTACGACAAGGCCTCCGTGCTCGTCTTCGACATGCACAACGAGTACGGCTACGACGATACCGCCTCGGACACCGGGCAGCGCGTCATCGGGCTCAAGACCAAGTTCGCATCGAAGGTGCGCGTCGTCGGCCTGGGCGGCGGCGCGAAGATCCGCAATACGCCCCCGGACTTCAACCTGGAGATTGCAGAGCGTGACATCACTCCCGCCGACATCGAGATGCTGACCGTCGAGCTTAACCTTAAAGAGACGACGGCCACCACGCTCGACGCGCTGTGGAACACGTTCAAGAGCAACTGGTTCAGCGAGTTCAAGGCCATGACGCTGGATGAGGTCGTGAGCGACGAGGGCAAGAAGGTCCCTGCGCCCGATAGCGTCGCGGCGTGGGCCAATGCCAACGGCGTGAACGTCATGGCAGCCGAGGCGCTTCACAATAAGCTGCGCCTGCTGTTCAACAAGGACTACATCGTCCCCGACCCGGCCGCCGACTCGCTGCAACAGATCATCGACTCGCTCCAGAACGGGCAGCACGTCATCCTCTCGTTCGGCAAGAACGAAAGGGACCTGGACTACCTGCTGGTCTCGAACCTGCTGACCCGCCGCATCCGAGAGAAGTGGGAGCAGAAGACCAACGACTTCCGCAGCAAGGGCACTGACGAGCCGCGCCAGCTTGTCATCGTGGTGGAGGAGGCCCACAAGCTGCTCAACCGCGAGCTGGCCTCCCAGACCACCTTCTCGACCATCGCCCGCGAGATGCGCAAGTACTATGTCACGCTGCTTGTCATCGACCAGCGCCCCTCGCAGATCTACGACGAGGTCATGTCGCAGCTCGGCACGCGCATCTCCGGCTGGCTCGGCGACGAGGACGACATCCACGCGGTGCTGTCCGGCCTGGCGGGCCGCGAAGCGCTGCGCGGCATGCTGGCCCGCTTGCAGCCGAAGGAAGAGGTATTGCTGCTGGGCTGGGGCGTGCCGATGCCGCTGCCCGTGCGCTCCCGCCGCTACGATGAGACGTTCTGGAAGGAGCTGCTGGGCGAGCGCGGCAATGGCAAGCGCTCCCCTGAGCAGGCCATGAAGGAGCTGGGATTCTAGGAAGCTTTCAGCCTTCAGCGATCAGCCGGGAAAGAACGCCAACTACGAAGAACCCGAATGCTCACAAAGGAAACCAACGCCCCGCAATCCAAGATTGCGGGGCGTTGGTTTTAAACCTCCTAAGGTTGTCTGTCTTTTCCTTTGTGCCGCCTTCGTGCCCTCAATGTGTACGATCCTATTTATCTCCGCGATTTGCTTAGCAAATCGTCTCCGGTTAAATCTCCCGTAGCTGACCGCTGATAGTCGTAGCGAAGCGGAGAGCCCGCCTGAGCGGGCCTGACAGCTTTCCTACGGCACATAATACTGTATAACCAGCTGCGGCCGGTTGGCCAACGTTGCGTTGCCGCTGTATAAGCTCATGTAGTTGGCCTTCTTATCGTTGTTGTCGTCCAGCGCGAAGCGCAGCCGCAACTGCGTCAGGCCGGTCGCGTTGAGATACGCATAGGCCGTGCTCGGCAGGCTGATCGTATAGGTCGCGCCCTTGGGCGCCGGCTTGAACGCGCCCACCGTCTTATTGCCGGTCGCCTGGAAATCCGCCACTTGCAGGCCATTGGTGGTGCCGAAGTATCCCTTGCGCAGGTCGATCATCAGTCCATCGAGGAGGGTGAACGGGTTGCTGCCGGTTGGCGTGACCGATTGCCGGACCAGGATGAGCTGCGCCGACGTGATGACGGCATTGTCTGGCAGGCCTCCGGTACTGAACGACAGCACCGCCCGATACTGCCTGCGCGCCCCATCATCCCCGATCTTGAATGTGGTTTCTGTCGTATTGAATGTGCGGCCGGTATTGCTCTTCTCGGAGGATTCGAGCAGCCAGCCATCCTGCGCGCCTGTAGAGCGGATCTTTACGGTGACGCCCGCCTCGTATGCGCCCATATCGCAGTGCGGACCCTGCGGGCGGGGGATGCCGCGCTGGTCTGTCGCAGGACAACCGGTGTCCGATCCCATGTCAATGGCCGCACTGCCAGCCAGCAGCGCGCGGGTCTGTGTGAAGCCGCCGTTCGCCTGCAAAGGGCCGAGCTTGGGGTCGTCGTTGAATACGTTGGTGCAGTTCGCGTCGGTGGGACAGCCGCCCGCCACGGTGCTATCCGTGATGGTCGGCGCACTCGAGTCATTGAAGAACTCTCCTCCGCTGCCTTCCCCCCAGAAGATGCTGTTGGAGATCGTCGGGTCGCTGCTTTGGTTGTACATCCCGCCGCCGTTCACGGCCGAGTTGCCGCTGAAGGTCGCGTTCGTCAGCACGGCGTTGCTGTCGGCATTCAGCAGCCCGCCGCCATCGACGCTTGCCGAGTTGCCGCTGAAGGTGACGTTCGTGAGCGCCGGACTGCCGCCGTCGTTGTACATGCCGCCGCCCTCGCCTGCCGAGTTGCCGTTGAAGGTGACGTCCGTCAGGGAGGGGTCGCCGCCGTTGTTATATATCCCGCTGCCCGAGTTCGCCTCGTTGCTGCTGAAGGTCACGTTGGTGAGCGCCGGGTTACCTGAGTTCCACATCGCGCCGCCGTAGGATCCCCCGTTGCCGGCGAAGGTGAGATTTGTGAGCACCGGGCTGCCGGCGCTGTTGTACATCCCGCCGCCCGAATCGTCGGGGGATGCGCCATTGGCATCGCCCGACGTGATGGTGAACCCGTCGAGCACCGCCGTGCTGGAGACACCGTTGGCTTTGACCACATGATATGAGTTGTCGGAATTGCCCGCTGCGCCGATCTCCCCGCTCAGGGTGGTCACGTGCAGCGTGGGGTTCCGCTGCGTGACGAGCGTCTCCGTCCCGGCGAAGCCGCCGTAAATAGCCACGCCATTCTTCAGCGTAAAGCTCAGCGTGCGGTCGGTGCCGCTGGTGGGTGTGTAGGTGCCGGCTACCACCCAGACCTGCTGCCCGCTCAGAGCCATGGGCAGGGCATACGAGAGCTCACAGCCGTTCGCCCAGCTATCACACCAGCCGCTCGTCAGCCCGCCGGGCTTGACGTACACCACGGGGGTGAAGTCGTGCTCGTAGGCGCCGATGTCGCAGGCCGCGCCCTGGGGGCGTGCCACGCCGCGCTGGTCCGTCGCGGCGCAGGTCACGTTGACGCCTCCGGCATCGAGAGCCGCGCTGCCCACGCCGAGCGCCATGGTCTGCGTGAAGCCGCCGTTATCCTGCAAGGGGCCGAGCAGCGGATCGGCGTCGAGCACGTTCGTGCACGTCGCGCCGGCGGGGCAGCCACCCGCCACGATGCTGTCTGTGATGGTTGTGCCGAGGCCATTGCTGAGCTCCCCGGTGGCCCCATTCCCCCAGAAGATGCTGTTGGAGATCGTCGGATTGCTGCTGTGGTTGAATATCCCACCGCCAAAGCTGGTGGCGGAGTTGCCGCTGAAGGTCACGTTGCTGAGCGTCGGGCTGCTGTAGTCATAGTTGTACATCCCGCCGCCGCTATTGGCTGCCGAGTTGCTGCTGAAGGTCACGTTGCTGAGCGCCGGGCTGCTGCTGAGCACCGGGCTGCTGCCGATGTTGTACATTCCGCCGCCGGAACCCGTGGCGGTGTTGCTGCTGAAGGTGATGTCCGTCAGAATGGGGCTGCTGCTGTTGTTGTACATCCCGCCGCCGCCATCGATGGCGGAGTTGCCGCTGAAGGTCACGTCCGTCAGCGCCGGGTCGCTGCTATTGTTGTACAGCCCACCGCCAAGGGTGGCGGAGTTGCCGTTGAAGGTGACGTCCGTCAAGGACGGGCTACCGCCGTCGTTGTACATCCCGCCGCCGTAGGCTGAGGCCGTGTTGTTGCTGAAGAGCACATTTGTCAGTACCGGGTTGCCGGAGTCGTTATACATCCCACCGCCGTAGCTCGAGGCGGAGTTGCTATTGAAGATCAGACCGCTCAGCGTCGGGCTGCTGCCGATGTTGTACATCCCGCCGCCCGAATCGTCGGGGGATGCGCCATTGGCATCGCCCGACGTGATGGTGAAGCCGTCGAGCACCGCCGTGCTGGAGACACCGTTGGCTTTGACCACATGATACGAGTTGTCGGAATTGCCCGCTGCGCCGATCTCCCCGCTCAGTGTGGTCACGTGCAGCGTGGGGTTCCGCTGTGTGATGAGCGTCTCCGTCCCGGCGAAGCCACCGTAAATAGCCACGCCATTCTTCAGCGTAAAGCTCAACGTGCGGTCGGTGCCGCTGGTGGGTGTGTAGGTGCCGGCTACCACCCAGACCTGCTGCCCGCTCACCGCCAGGGGCAGCGCATAGCGTAGCTCGCAAGCAGCCCCCCAGCTATCGCACCAACCGCTGGTCAGCCCGCCTGGCTCCGCGTACATCATTGGCGCAGGGTTGTGCTCGTATGCCCCGATGTCGCAGGCTGCACCCTGCGGGCGGGTGATCCCGCGCTGGTCCGTCGCAGCGCAGGTCACGTTGACGCCTCCGGCATCGAGGGCCGCGCTGCCCACGCCGAGCGCCATGGTCTGCGTGAAGCCGCCGTTATCCTGCAAGGGGCCGAGCAGCGGATCGGCGTCGAGCACGTTCGTGCACGTCGCGCCGGCGGGGCAGCCACCCGCCACGA
>DATKAF010000304.1:0-5993 GCA_035498395.1 Anaerolineales bacterium | reverse complement strand
GAGAATAGCGCCGCCAGCAGGAAGGTCTCGGGGCGACGCAGGTCCTTATACGCGAGCAGGCATGCCAGCGAGACGAGTGCGGGCAGCGCGGTATCCCACAGCGCGTGCTGGTAGAAGACCAGCATGCCGTTCCGCACGCGTTCCCATATCGCCGTGCCCGCCATCTTCTGGTAGTACGTGTTGGGCAGAAAGTCCCCGAAGTACAGCCGCTGGAATAGCAGTATGGCCGCCGCCGTCATGACGACGATCAAGAGCGGCAGGAGCAGGCTCTTGCCCCTGATCCCTCGCACCGCCAGGTACGCCACGATGATACTTGCCTGGATGATCGCATCGAGCCTTGTCAGCACCGCCAGCGCAAGCAGCACGCCGATCAGGACTGCCTCCCGCGTTGCCTCAGTCTTCATTTGAATGGCGAGCAGCACGGCTGAGTCAATGAGCAGCACCAGCAGCCCGACCTCCATGCCCCGGAGCGCCCAGAACACCAGCGGGAAATAGAAAGCTGTGAGCGCCGCGGCTGCCAGGGCTGCGATCTGCGACGCGGGCCGCAAGGCTGCCGCGATCCGGTACACCACCACGACGTTCGCCAGCAGGATCACCGCCGAGAGCATCATCATCCCGAGCGAAGGCATGGACGTTGGCAGGGGCAACAGGTGGAAGAGCGTCATGGTCAGCATCCACGCCGGGTTCGTAAATCCCTCAACCGGCTTCTGCCCGATGTTCCACACCAGCCCGTAGCCGCGCGCCAGGTGCTGCGCATAGCGCATGCTCACCATTGCGTCGTCCACCAGGGTGAAGTAGGTGATGCCTCCGATCCGGAATGCCGTTCGCCAGATGAAGACGAGGTAGAACGCCGCCGCTGCCCCTACGATGACCCAAACCGAGACGGGCAGCGTGCCTGCGCCCTTCTCGCGCTTCTCCGGCGTATTGCCGGCTGCTTCTTTGCCGGTCAGAGCAGGGTGTTCGGCCATACAGCCGGTATTTTGCTCTACAACAGGGTTCCGCGCAATACCAATCCCGCGACCGTGAAGTAAATGATCAGCCCCGATACATCCACCAGCGTCGCCACGAACGGCGCGGATGACGTTGCCGGGTCCACGCCGACGCGCCGCAGGAGGAACGGCAGCATCGAGCCCGCCAGGCTGCCCCATAGCACGATGCCGACCAGCGCCAGTCCGACCGTCACGGCGATCAGCGGCCAGTAGGGTCCATAGGAGTGGAAAACCAGCGCCCATGTGGTGATGCGCAGGAATCCGATTGCCCCCAGGATGGCGCCCAGAGACACCCCGGAAAGGATCTCCCTCTGCATCACGCGCCACCAATCGCGCAGTCGCACTTCGCCGACCGCCATGGCGCGGATAATCAGCGTGGAGGCTTGCGATCCGGAGTTGCCCCCGCTGGAGATCACCAACGGCACGAAGATCGACAGGATAACCGCCTTGGCGATCTCATTCTCGAACCGCCCCATCGCCGTCGCGGTCAGCATCTCGCTCAGGAACAGGATTACCAGCCAGCTTGCGCGCTTGCGTACCATCCTCGGGATCGAGATCTGCATGTAGGGCTGGTCCAGCGCTTCCGAGCCGCCGATCTTCTGGATGTCCTCGGTCGCTTCGCTCTCCACCACCTGCAGGATGTCATCCACGGTCACGATCCCCAGCAGCACCCCGTCGGTGTCGGTGACCGGCAGGGCGAACAGGTCCGTGCTCTGGAACAGTGCGACGGCATTTTCCCTGTCATCCGTAGCCTTGAGCGCCACGAAACGGTTGTCCAACAGGTCCGACACGTGATCGTTCGGCGAGGCCAGGATGATCTGACGTATCCCCACGTCATCGACCAGCTTGCCCTTCTCGTCGATCACATAGATCATGCTCATTGTCTCGCTGTCCATGCCGTAGCGGCGGGTGTGCTCCAGCGCGTGCGCGACCGTCCACTCGGGGCGAATCCGCACGAAGTCCGGCGTCATCAACCGCCCGACGCTGTGCTCCGGATAGCCCAGCAGTTGCGATGCGACCTTCCGCTCCTCCGGCGAGAGCAGGTTGAGCATCTGCAGCGTGGCTGCCGCGGGCGCTTCCTCCAGCAGCGACGTCCGATCGTCGGGAGGCATGGCGTTGAGCAGTTCCGCAACCTCTTCGTGCGCCATGGCGCGCAGCAATTGCCGTTTTCTCCGGGTCGGCAGATAGCTGAAGACCTGCGCCGCCTGCTCGCGCGGCAGCACCCGGAAGACGATCAGCTCCTTCTCGGCCGGCAGCGGCTCCATCACGTCCGCAATGTCCGCCGCACGCCAGTTGCGCGTCAGCTCGCGCAAGCCCGCCAGGTCATGGGCTTCGATCTTCTCATCCAGTATGTTGGCATTTCTGATCGCGGGCTCGACGGTTGCCATCTGCGCCTCTCTACGCTCCCAACTCTCTTCCCATGAGGATGATCTGCTTCGTGGGGTCCGGCGGCCACGGCATGCGCATGCCGAGCTGCCTGTATCCCAGGTGTTCGTAGAATTGTAGCGCATCGACGTTCATTTCCGTTACCCCCAGCGCCAGCATGCTAACATGCTGCTGTGCGCTCCACTCGGCCGCCGTCTCCATCAGCCGCCGCCCCAATCCGCTTCCGCGCTGCCTCTCCGCCACCCACACCCGGCTGATCACCACGGTTTCCGGCGGGGCCTCGGGATTGGCAGAGTCGGCGTACAGGAATCCGCATGCGCCCAGTTCATCGGACGCCAGCAAGGCCGTCGCCCCCGGCCGGATCATGTGCTCGACGATGGCCCGCCATTCCTGCTGCGAGCGGCCCCGTGCCTCCGCCAGGGTTTCGCCGAAGGCCATCGGAGCATCTTCCAGCATCCTAAGTATCACCGCGCGGACGGCCTCCACGTCTTCCATGCTTACAGTCCTGATCTGCACGCTGCTGTTCATCGTCACCTCTATGTTCGCACGGCGTTTCCATCTCTTAACGTATATCGGGCCAGCCTGACCACGACGAACGCCGCCGCGCCGAGGAAGCAGATCATCGCCAGCGGCCCGAACGGCGGGATGTGCGCGGTGCCGAGCAGGATTCCCGCCAGGACAAGCAACGTATAGGGTAACGCCGGGCGCACCAGTAGAAGCGATGCCGCTGCGATCAGCCCTATGCCCGCCCACCATAGCAGCGAGCCGTACGCACCCGAAGAAGCTCCCCAGCCGGTGTAGACGCTCGCCGCAATTGCCAGGGCTACCGCCGCGACGCGTCGCATCCTTGCAAAGCTCACCGCCGAGGCGCCCATGGCAATAGTCCATGCCATGGAGCCGATGATCGCCAGCATCTGGGATGTTTGGTTATTCCAGAAGGCTTCGATGGCTGGCATGAAGGCCGCGAGCTGGCCCAGCGGCAATTGATTGGCGTACTTCACCAAATTGCCCGTTCCGATGCCGATCACCGCATCGAACCCGACGTAAGCCGGTACGAACACGATGAGCGCCGCCTTGGCCACCGTTGCGGCGACGCCTTCGCGCTCCATGATGAGCAGGTAGGCCGCCAGCCCGAGCAGGGCAAAACCGAACAGATTGAAGACGTGCAGCGCGATCCACCAGCCGGTCACGGGGTGAATGGTGCTGTAAATGGGCGTGTGCTCTGGATGGACAGGGTGGAAGATGTTGAGCACGCAGACAAGCAGTGGTGCTCCGAATAGGATCAGCGAGCGAACGGTCTTTGACATGGGATGCTCCTTTCGAGTTCTAAAGTTGCTAACTTTACACCATGTAAATTGACAGCATGTAAAGTATATGCTATACTTTACAGCATGTCAAGTGGCGATCCGGAAACCCGCCGCCGCATCCTGGAGAAGACCTGGCGCCTGATGGAGCGCAGCCGCGGCCGCCAGGTCTCCATCGACGATATCGCCCGCGCCGCCGGGGTGTCGCGGCAGGCGGTGTATCTGCACTTCGGCTCCCGGACCGGCCTGCTGGTGGAGACCGTTCGTTATGTGGACGAGGCCAAGGACGCCGGGACCCGCCTCGAGACCCTGCGCCAAGCCACGGATGGCGTCCAGCTTCTCGAGGCGCTGGTGGACTTTTGGGGCAACTACCTGCCCGAGATCCACGAGTTGGCAAAGGCCCTGCTTGCCGTACGTGAAACGGACCGGGCTGCTGCCGCCGCCTGGGACGACCGCATGGAGCTGACACGCCAGTGCTGCCGCGTCATCATGCGCTGCCTCGTGCGGGATGGCATCCTTGCGCCCGAGTGGACCCCGGAGCAGGGGGCCGAGGCGCTCTACGCGCTGCTGGCCGTCGATGTCTGGGAGCGGCTCACACAGGAATCCGGCTGGAGCAGCCGGCAGTACGTGGCCCGCATGACCACCGCCCTCAAGAAGATATTTGTGAAACAATAGCGCCCAGACATGCAGACCACGGCAGGGGAGATGCCGCACGTTGAACGTCGCCGCTCCTGCCGTTATCCCCTACGACGCCCGCGCGTTGCCGCCTCCAACGGCTGTATAATCACCTCAGACTTTGGTAGGTTGGAGCCCATGAGCACCGTACTGGCTGAGAAAAAGGCGCACGCTGCGCACAGAGGTAACCCCGGCACCCCCCTAGACCTCGACTGGGTGATGGGCGCGCACGTCAATAAGAGCGCTGTGGAGCGGCGCGTCGAATCGCTGCCGAAGCGCCGCACGGTCAAAAAGGACTGGCAGGCTGCCTGGCTGCTGCGCGCCGTCACCTGCATAGACCTGACCACGCTGTCCGGCGACGATACCCCCGGCCGCATTAAGCGGCTGTGCGCCAAGGCGAAGCAGCCCATCCGTCCCGATGTGATCGAGCGCCTCGGTCTCGCTGATGAGCACATCACGGTCGGCGCGGTGTGCGTCTATCCCAGCCGCGTCCACGACGCGGTCGAGGCCCTGCGCGGCACCGATATCCCCGTCGCCTCGGTCGCCACCGGCTTCCCGGCGGGCCAGACCCCGCTGCCGCAGCGCATCGGCGAGATCGAGCAGGCCATCGAGGCTGGCGCGCGTGAGGTGGATGTCGTCATCCCCCGCAGCTATGTCCTCACCGGCGATTGGCTGGCCCTCTACGACGAATTGCGCCAGTTCCGCCAGACGTGCGGGGACGCGGCCCACATGAAGACCATCCTCGCCACCGGCGACCTCGGTACCCTGAAGCAGGTCTATCAGGCCAGCCTGGTTGCGATGATGGCCGGCTCGGACTTTATCAAGACCTCCACCGGCAAGGAGACCACCAACGCCACCCTCGAGGTCAGCCTCGTCATGACACGTGCCATCCGTGAGTACCTGGAACGGACGCAGCACAAGGTGGGATTCAAGCCGGCGGGCGGCATCAACACCGCCAAGCAGGCGCTGGCGTGGCAGGCATTAATGAAGGAAGAGCTGGGCGACGAGTGGCTCATGCCAGACCTGTTCCGCATCGGCGCGAGCAGCCTGCTGACCGACCTGGAGCGGCAGGTCTATCACTACCTGACCGGTCACTACGCGGCCAGGCACCACATGCCGATGGGATAAGCCCCAAGCTGGTCCCGATACGGCGGGGAAGCACCGCCTACTCGACCACCGGGCAGTCCGTAATTGGCCGAGTAGGAGCAGGTGTTCTTCCTGCTCCGTGTCGAGACCAACGGGCTGTAAAAAGGTGCAAGATGGCCTGGATGTACACCCTTCGATGCGCTTACGGTTCCTATTATGTGGGCTCGACTACCAACCTCGACGCGCGTATGGCCCAACACATGTCCGGTGTGGGTTCGCGATACACATCTGGCTGACTGCCGGTGAAGCTCGTCTATGGCGAAGAGTAACAGCAGGTTAGCCAGGCATATGCCCGAGAGAAGCGGATTCAAAACTGGAGCCGGACGAAGCGCAAGGCGCTGATCGTTGGTCAATTCGATAGGCTTCCGGAGCTAGCCAGAAAGAACTTCCGCGCCAGGCGATTGGAGTAAGCTATGAGCACACTACTTGATGTCTTCAAAACGATGGACTACGGTCCTGCCCCGGAATCGGCCTCGGCGGTCAAAGCGTGGCT
>DATKAF010000303.1:0-3499 GCA_035498395.1 Anaerolineales bacterium | reverse complement strand
TGGTCTCTTCAATTGGTTCCAGCAGGTCATTCAAAGGGCGGTGCCGCCTGGCTGTTATCTTTTGGGTTATCACTTCCCCGGCGTTGCAGGTATTGGTTTCTCGCTCCCATTGCTTACCCGCCTGAAAGAGGCATTTCCGGTGCAGTTCGCGGGTATCAAGGATTCATCTCACGACCAGGATTTTGCTCTCGCCCTGGGCCGGACATTTGGGGATGACCTGGCCGTATTCAACGGCACCGACTCTGATCTCTCTCTTGCGCTATCGAAAGGCGCGGCTGGCTGTATCACCGCACCGGCAAACCTGCTATCACCGGGCTTGAGAGAGATCTTCGATGGACAGATTGCCGGTCGGGATGTCTCTGCCGCCCAGCGGCGGGTTGCCGATCAGCGCCACGCACTGGAACTGGTCCCGCCGTTTCCCCCGGTACTCAAGGCCCTGCTCGCGCGTCTTCATGGTCAGCCCCGCTGGCCCGTCCGCCCACCGCTTACGGAAGTCGCAGAGGCTGACCTGGATGCGATCCAGCAGCAGCTAACTGCATGAATCCAGGGCACGCCGCGCGGCTTTCTACTGCTTCTATGGCAGCGGCAAAGATCCCTAAAATCATACCAAGACGAACTGGAGCACTCCTGGCACAACAGAGCTAGTGCGGCCCCCATCAAAGGTTCCAAATTTCGGGAAGCCAGATCGGCACGATTTTGAAGGAAGCCGAAGGCGGAGTGGTATAATCATGCTCGACAATTTCATAGGCGCGTCCGCGATGAGGCTCGTTGGCGCACATCCCATGCCTTTTTCGGCCTTCCGAATGATAGCCTCTACTCCGTATTGAGTAGAGGCTTTTTTGCTGCCATTCCTGGATTGTGGATGATCAAGCAATCATGCAAGATACCTGTGCTCGTCCGATTCCCAATCGAATCCACTTTGCCAACGACATACTGCGCCGTTGCTGACCATGCAATTTGTTCCACTTTCCATTGCTATCGCTCTGATCTTCTCGCCGCTGGCTTCGGCGGCGGCATACATGATTACATACAGTGAATACGTGCATCATTATCCGAACAATAGCCAACCAACAAGGTTAGCAATCGAAGCCGCGGTTGCGGCGTTCATATTCTTTATGGGAGTGTCTTTCATTGTCGGCTTCCTGCTCGAAAACATCATAGGCTAAAAGAGCCCATAAACTAATAAGGAGAATGACGAATGTCCGAAATCACATCCATTCACGCCCGCGAAATCCTTGATTCGCGCGGCAACCCCACGGTCGAGGTGGAGGTCAAACTGTCCGATGGCTCTTCCGGCAGAGCCGCTGTGCCATCCGGCGCATCGACAGGCGTTCATGAAGCCTTGGAGCTGCGCGACGGCGACAAGAAACGCTATGGCGGCAAGGGCGTCCTAAAGGCGGTGGAGAATGTCAATGGGCCGATCACCAGGTGCTTGAAGGGGCAGGATGCCCTGGATCAGTCCGGCGTGGACAGTTCCATGCTGAGCCTGGATGGGACGCCGAACAAGAGCAAGCTCGGGGCGAATGCCATCCTGGGCGTTAGTCTTGCAATTGCCCGTGCGGCTGCTGCATCAAAGGGGCTGCCCCTATATCACAGCCTGGGTGATCCGAAAGCTCACCTGATGCCCGTTCCGATGTTCAATATTCTGAATGGCGGCGTTCACGCGAACTGGCAGGGCACGGATTTTCAAGAGTTCATGATCGCTCCCGTCGGCGCACCGAACTTCCGCGAGGCGCTGCGTTGGGGCGCTGAGGTCTATCAGGCTCTCAAGTCGGTACTCAAGGATGGCGGCTACTCGGTGGGCGTAGGGGATGAAGGCGGCTTTGCACCAACCTTCAAGAAGAACTCTGATGCAGTAGATTTCATTCTCAAGGCGATCGAAAAGGCGGGGTACAAGCCCGGTTCTGATGTTGCCATCGCTCTTGATCCGGCATCCAGCGGCTTCTTTGAGGACGGCAAATACAACCTTCGCACCGAAGGGCGCAAGGTCACGTCGGCGGAGATGGTCGAACTCTGGTCGGACTGGACAAAGAAATACCCCATTTTCGTTCTCGAAGACGGTCTTGCAGAAGACGACTGGGACGGTTGGAAGCTGCTCAACAAGACCATTGGGGATCGCGTCGAGCTGGTCGGGGATGATCTCTTTGTAACCAATGTTCAGCGTATTGAACAGGGTATCAAGGAGAATGCCGCGAACGCCGTCCTGATCAAGCTCAATCAGATTGGAACTGTGACGGAAACGATTGCCGCCATCGAGATGGCCCGCAAGGCAGGCTGGGGAGCAATGGTCTCTCACCGCTCCGGCGAAACGGTCGATAGCTTCATCGCCGACCTCACAGTTGCCATGGGAACAGGCCACTTGAAGACGGGCGCGCCCGCCCGCGGCGAACGCGTGGAGAAATACAACCAGCTGATGCGCATTGAGGAGGAGCTGGGCAGCCAAGCCCGGTACGCTGGGCGAAAAGCCTTCGTGCGCTAACCGCATAGGCTCTGAAACGAGAGGCCGGGCTTTGTCTCGGCCTCTCGTTATAGTGAGAACCGTGGATAACGACCTTGTAACCATCCTCCAGGGCGGACGGCTCATTAATATCGAGTTGGCACGCCTTCGGAAGGGCGATGTGGTCGTCTTCCAGGCAGGCGAAGTCCTGCCCGCTGATCTCAAGCTGGTGGAGGCGAACGAACTGGAGGTCGACGAGTTCGACGTGACCGGCGAAGTCATGCCGGTTGCCAGGACCATGGGCGAACTCGATGTCTTGTTGTACATGGGCAGCCGCGTAACGAGAGGGACGGGCAAGGGGCTTGTCCTGGCGGTCGGCGAAGACACTGAGTATGGGCGGGTTTTGCAGCAGAGCCGGGAAAGGCGTGCGCCGGGGAAGACGCCATTCTTCCGGCGAGAATATGTACTGGTTACATTGCTGATGGCGCCCGCATTCGCGATCGCCTTCCTCCGGCCAGGGGATCATCTCCTGATGATCCCGGTCTTCTTGTTTTTGGCTGCACTGGTCCTCGTCCTGCAGGATCACGAGCTGGTTGAGCACTGGCTAACGACCCGCGAGATCGAGCACCTGAAGGGCCTGGGCATCGCGATACGAGAGCCGGACGCGCTGCGTCGAATGCAGGAGGTGGACATCATCTGCTTCGACAAGACCGGCGTCCTGACCACACGTCGGATGGACATCCAGAAGATCTACTATGCCGGTGAGGGTGTTGTTCGCGCAGACTCGCCGGCTGATGGCAAAGCAGCTTTGCTGACCAGGCTGGCCTGCGCCCTATGCCATGATGTCGCTTTCTACGAGAAGGTGGACTTGGCGAGCCCGGTGGACAAGGCCTTGATCGCGTTTGCCGTGAGCAACGGCATCAACGTGCAGGAGGAGTTGTCAAAACGCAGGCGTGTTCATGGAACGGTATTCCAATCCGAGAACCGTTACATGCAAAGTGGGTTCGAATGGAATGGAGAGGCCCTGTACCTGGCCAAAGGCGACCCTGCGGTGATTCTGAA
>DATKAF010000302.1:0-20840 GCA_035498395.1 Anaerolineales bacterium | reverse complement strand
CAGGCGTAGAGGCGGAGCAGCAAGTGACGGGTCTGGATAGCCACGATCAGAAGCATGACCAAGGCCAGGACCGGCATGGGAACAGTCTCGGGGCCGAAGAGGAAGTACTGGTAGGAGAAGAATGAGACCATGTTGATAATGAGGGCGACGTAAAAATAAGCGGGGAAGTAGAAGCTGAAGGCAATGAAAAGAACATCCGCCGGGAAGAAGTAGCGTTGGTGCATCTTCGGCAAGACAAAGGGGGCAAGCAGAGTGGAGAACGCAGCCAACTCGACGATGAGAGGGACGCTGAGCACGGCCCTGCCTTTGGCGGCGACGAGAACAAGGATGAGGAGAACCGTCACACCAAAGGCCAGACCGGCGGGGTAGAGGAACTGATAGAGGTCCTGACCCGTGGGAAACCAGGCATAAATGTTCGGCGCGTGCTGCGTGAGCTTGCTGTAATAGTCCGCCTGGGAAGCATAGACCGTCAACAGACTGCCGAGCGGGCGGCCGATGATCCAGGCCGGGAGAATGGCAATGAAGTAGACGGCAGGTATCGCGAGAAAGTGCTTCCAGGACAACTCGTGGCGAAGCCACAAGATAACGAGCACGGGGAGGAGAAAGACGGCCTGAAGCTTGAAGGCGAGCGCAATGCCGAAGGAGATGAGCGCCAGCCAATTCTTCTTGACCAGCAGGAAGTAGACACACGCAAGCAGGGCGGCGGTGTAGATGCTGTCGGCCTGACCCCAGAAGCTGCTATTGAGGATGACGACCGGCGCGAGAAGCGTCGCCATGGAGGCAAGAAGTGGAACAAGCTTGTTGCGCGCTTGCAGGGCAACGATCTTGTAGATGAAAGCAGCGCAGACAAAGTCCATGATGATGGAGGGGACCTTAATGGCTGCGACCTTGCTCATGCCGGGGAGGAAACGGACCACGAGGTACAGAACGTAAAGATACGGCGGGTTGTAGTTGGAGAAGTCGCCGCGCAACGCGAGATAGCCAAGGGACTGAAGGGTGTTGTACCAGACCTTGGTGAAGGTATCATAATCGGCTGATTTGAATTCCAGGAGAGGGACGCGGACCAGGAGGGCAAGGAGGCTGCCGGCGAGGAGAAGGCCGGCCTGCTGCCAATCGAGCCTGCGGAGCACGTCCCCCGCGCTTTGCAGCCGCGCTTTCAGTTGCATTCCAGCACTCCTATGAAAAGTGGAAGACTATGCCCGCCCATGATACCTGTCCAGTAGCGAAACATCCGCCCCGATACGAAGCGGAGAGCGCTATGTTCCGCCGGGGGCCTTATTATCGTCCGGCTTGTGCTTGTGCCAGGGACGCCAGCCGTGAAACCGCTCGCGGCCTTCGATCAGGGCGCGGATGTTCGGACGCAAGGCCCACAGGAGCAGCAACAGGGCAACGATGCCATAGAAGACATCGGCAAAGGGCGAGAGGCCGAGGTAGTAGCGCACACCAAAGACGACGATGGCCGTGACGGCGACGCTGATCGTGGTCACGGAGGCATAACCGATGCCGACGAAGACGAGGGCCGCGACCGGGAGGATGATGAAGGCGGACGGCCACCAGAGGCCGATGGCGCCGCCCACGGTGGGCCCGCCACCGGCACCACCATGCAGGTGAATATGACCGCGCTCATCCCGTTCCATGATGAACAAGGAATAGTTGTGGCCAACGATGGCGGCGATGCCTGCCAGCGCATGCAGCCAGTGGTTCTGCGGAGCTACTCCGATGGAGATCCAAACGGCGATCGTAGCCTTGGCGCCATCCAGAAAGGTGGTGAGGAGGCCGGCCCAAAGACCGGCGGCGCGGCCCGCGTTGGTGCCGCCCATACGCCCGCTGGCGACCTGGCGGATATCCTTGCCGGTACTCAACTTCACGATCAACAAGCCAAATGGAATCGAACCCAATATGTATGCCAGCAGGAGGACGCTGGCCCCGATCAAGATTGGCATCAACTACTCTCCGAATGGCCTGGGTTGCGGCGTTCCAGCATGTGAAGAATTACGCGGGATCTGCAACAACGTGCAATTTTACATCCGTAAGACGCTCCCGCTCAATCCAAAAGCCGCGGGCTTCCCAGAGGCCGCGCGGACGCCACCAGATGACGTACACGACGGGATACGCGGCCTCGGCGATATCGGTGGCGGAGGGAGCGCCGGGTCCATCCGGATGCGAGTGAAAAATCCCTAGGAGCTCGAGGCCGCCGGCTTCGATGCGGTCAAGGGCTGCCAACTGCTCACGCGGCTCCATCTGGAAGCGGACGGGGCTGTGGGCCGCGTTGGCAACCGGAATCACCTGCAGCACCGTGGAGAGGGTGCCAGCAAGGAGACCGCAGGCTTCCAAGGGGAGGCATGATTCGACGTGCGCGCGCATCCGGTCGAGGTGAGAGGCGGCGAGATCCAGTTGGGTCACCGGAGGAAGACGGCCGCGATCCACAGGCCTCCCAGGATCAGGAGCGGCTCGGTCAGGGCGCTACGGACGGGCACTTGCTGGCTCAGACCATAGGCGAGGGCGGTGAGCGCGTAGAGCGGGCCGAGGACGAGCAGGCCGACCTGCAAGGCGGAAAGCGGCCAATAATGAAGGGAGGCGGCAAGCTGCGCGCTGATGAGGCCAATGCCGATGGCCCAGGGAAACTCCCAATGACCTCCCAGACGGAGATGCAATGTGCGCAACGTCACGAGGGCGGCGGCCAGAAAAACGGCAGGCATCTCCAAGAAGAGGCGAACAGCGGCGAGGCGCAGGGCGATGAGGAAGAGCAGAAAGAGGGTATAAGAAAGGGCGATCAGACCGGCGGAGGCCAGCGGATAGAGTGGCGCACCGGGATCCACGACCACATATTCAGCCAGGAAGACAGAGACCAGGAGGCCTCCGCCGACGACGAAGGCGACCCACCAGACGCGGCCCTCCGGCAGGTTATCCAGGAGGACGCCGAGGATGAAGGCGGTGAGTGCGGGGAGGAGCAAATGCTCAAAGGTGTTCCTGCCCTGCAACGCAGGATGGCCCTGAAGCAACCAGTGCATGCCGGAGGCCGTCAGACCGGCAGCCATCAACGTCATGGCGGTGCCCAGGGTCAGCGGATAGGAGAAATAGAAACTGGGAAGCTGGATGGTGATGGTATAGCCCGGGGCGTTTACCAGCCGCGTGAGCGCGTAGGTCAGCAGGACGGCGGCGACCAGGACGCCGATACGGTTCGGATCGGGAAAATAGCGCTCCCGGGTGTGCATCGGTTGGATTGTACGCCATAAAACCGAACGCAGCGGAGGCTGGTCCGTTTTTGGCTTGGCGAGACACGAAAGGCCGTGAATCATGGAGATTCTGAGCAAATCCGGCCCTGAGTTAGAACATTTTTGCGGATTATGGGGCCGATATGGTAAAATTAACCGGATATGCAAGCACCACGCGCGGAAGCCCAGGTATTGCCGCCGCCACCGGGAATCATCGGTTCATTAAGAAGCGGATTTGACGCCATTGCGGGTCACGTAGCCGTAATCGTGCTGCCGCTGGCAGTGGACCTGTTCCTGTGGCTCGGCCCGCACCTGGGCATGGGCGGCCTCCTGCAACCACTCATTAAAGAGTGGGCCACGATCCCGAACACCACGGGATTGAAGATTGAGGACGTCCAGGTGTTCCTGCAAGCGTTCAATGTCCTTGGAATCCTGAGGACATTTCCCATCGGCGTGCCGAGCTTGATGAGCGGCGTGATGCCGACGCAGACGCCGCTAGGGATGCCGCGCACCATAGAAATCGCGAGCGCTTCGCAGCTACTCGCACTCAGCCTGCTGCTCACGTTTGCCGGCTGGTGCCTGGGTGCGCTGTACTTCCGCTGGGTCGCGGCACTGGTGACACCGGCGGTCCTAGCGGAGGAACGGCTCCAGGCAGGGCGCGCAGTGGTCCAGACCATCCTCTATTCTCTGATGTGGACGGCGGCCACGTGGGTGATCGGGATACCGGTCAGCATCCTGCTGAGCGTGCTGTTCATGATCAATACGGTGTTGGGAGAGGGTGTCCTGCTGCTGCTCGGCTTTCTTTCGATGTGGCTGGTCGTCCCGCTATTCTTTTCGCCGCACGGCATGTTCATACGGAGGCAAAACGCGCTGAACTCGGTGTGGAGCGGGTTCCACATGACGCGCTTCACGCTGCCGACGAGCAGCCTGTTCGTATTGACGGTTTTCCTGCTGGGCGTCGGGCTGAACGTGCTCTGGTCGAGGCCAGCCAGCGATTCGTGGATGGTGGTGATCGGCATCCTGGGGCACGCGTTCGTGACCACGGCGCTGCTGGCATCCTCCTTTGTCTATTATCACAACATGACAGCGTGGCTGCAGGCGGCGCTGGCGCGGCTGCGGCCGGGGATGCCGGGCCAGCAGTTGTAAGTTTCCCAACCTAGTTTTCGTTCCGTCTCTGGTGGGAGAGCAACGAATCGGAGGAATTTGTGGCAGTCGCTCAAAAAGACCATAACGGTAGTTACGAAGCAAAAGACATCCAGGTGCTGGAAGGCCTCGAGGCCGTCCGGCGGCGACCGGGCATGTATGTCGGCGGGACCGATATCAAGGCGCTGCACCATCTCGTGTATGAGGTGGTCGATAACGCCATCGACGAGGCGCTGGCGGGGGCCTGCGACCGGATCGAGATCCGCATCCATCCCGACAGCAGCGTAAGCTGTGATGATAACGGGCGCGGCATCCCGGTGGGCATCCAGCCGACGCTGAAGAAATCGGCACTGGAAGTAGTCATGACGACGCTGCACGCCGGAGGCAAGTTCGGCGGCGGCGGATACAAGGTATCTGGAGGCTTGCACGGCGTGGGCGTGAGCGCGGTCAACGCGCTCTCGGAGTGGTGCGAGGTGGAAGTCCGGCGCGATGGGCAGGTCCACTTCCAGCGCTACGAGCGAGGCCGCCCATTGGCGCCCGTCAAAGCGGTCGGCAAGATCAAAGGCAAGACCGGCACCAAGGTCACGTTCAAGTTCGACAAGCAAATCTTCAAGGAAGATATCGACTTCCGGTTCGATACGCTGTCGCAGCGGTTCCGGGAGATGGCGTTCGTGACGCGCGGCGTGACGATGTATTTCGTGGACGAGCGCAACAACCGCGAAGTGACCTTCTACTTCGAGGGAGGCATCACGTCCTTCGTGCGCTACCTGAACCGCAACCGCGAAGTGCTGCACCCGGTGGTACACGTCGAGAAGGATGTGGAGGGGATGGGTATCGAGGCGGCGATCCAGTATACGGATGCCTATACCGAGTCGGTGTACTCGTTCGCCAACACGATCAATACCATCGACGGCGGCACGCACCTGACCGGGCTGCGCTCGGCGCTGACGCGCGTGGTGAACGATTACGCGCGCAAGAACGGGCTGCTGAAGGACAGCGACCCGAACTTCTCGGGCGACGACACACGCGAAGGGCTGACGGCCATCGTATCGGTGAAGCACCCCGACCCGCAGTTCGAGTCGCAGACCAAAGTCAAGCTGATGAACCCGGAAGTGCAGACGAACGTCCAGCAGATCGTGGGCGAAGCGTACGGCACATTCCTGGACGAGAACCCGCAGGCGGCGAAAGCCATCATCGCGAAGTGTCTCACGTCGGCGCGCGCTCGGGATGCGGCGCGCAAGGCGCGCGACCTGGTGATCCGCAAGTCGGCGCTGGAGTCGCTGACGCTGCCGGGAAAGCTGGCGGACTGCTCGGAGCGCGACTCGGGGAAGACCGAGCTGTATATCGTGGAAGGCGATTCGGCAGGCGGGTCGGCCAAGCAGGGACGGGACCGGCACTTCCAGGCGATCCTGCCGCTGCGCGGGAAGATCATGAACACGGAGCGCGCCCGGCTGGACAAGATCCTATCGAGCAACGAAATCAAGGCGCTGATCTCGGCGCTGGGCACGGGGATCGGCGACAACTTCGACGTGGAAGGGCTGCGATACGGCCGGATCATCATCATGACCGATGCGGACGTGGACGGAAGCCACATCCGCACGCTGCTGCTGACGTTCTTCTTCCGCTATATGCCGAAGCTGTTGGAAGATGGACATTTGTACATTGCGCAGCCGCCGCTGTACCGCGTGGCCTACAAGAACCAGGTCAAGTACGCGTATAGCGACAAGGACAAGGACAAGATCGTGAAGGACATGGGCGGCGGCGAGAAGGTGGGCGTTTCGCGGTACAAGGGCCTGGGCGAGATGAACCCGCAGCAACTGTGGGAGACGACGATGAACCCGGAAAACCGCACGCTGCTGCTGGTGACGGTGGACGATGCGGCCGAGGCGGACCGGACGTTCGACATGCTGATGGGCGATGCTGTGGACCCGCGCAAGCGGTTCATCCAGACCCACGCGAAGTACGTGAGAAACCTGGACGTGTAGCAGGCGGGGCGGTGGACGGAATTGGAAAGGATTGCGGAGGGGCGCAATCCTTTTTTGATTGAGGACTGCTGAATCCAGATGAGAAGGGCATTGGAGCCGGAGATGAACGGAGATGGACACAGATAAGTGAACAAGGGAGGCGAGATGGCGAGAGAGGAAGAGCATTAAACACGACGGACACGAAGGAACACGAAGGAGTATAGATTGCTGATCGGGCCTCAACCCCAGCCCCTCCTTCACCACGGGAGGGGAGTGAAAGCGGACGCGGACCCTTGGAATTTCACCAGTGACAGGCAGGCGCGGAGAACGCGGATACCTTCGACTGCCCTCAACCCGATGCCTTCCTGCGCTCCGCTGCGGAATACTTCGCTTCGCGATCTCCGAAAGTAGGGCGACCACCAGGGTCGCCCCATTACGGGAGGCGGCACTGGCGACGAGGTGAGGCGTTAAATTGGAAGCAGACTTTTGAGGTATGTGGATGAAGAATCAGAGATCTGTGGTTTCCGTTGCGGTTGCCACGCTGGTTATGGCGTGGCTGGCGGGATGCCGGCAATCCGCGCAACTGCCAACCCTCGCGGCGACGACAAGCCCGACCGCGGCGCCTGCCGTGCCGAGCGCGCTACCTGCGGCGACAGGTATTGCTGCGGGCACTCCCATTGCCACGGCTGAAGCATCGCCGTTGATGATCGGCGCGATGCGGGCGAAGGGATATCCGGGGAGCGACCTCAACGTTGAACGGATATTGCCTGCAGGGGCGAACTACAACCGCTATAGCGTGTCGTATCAGTCGGACGGGCTGAAGTTGTTTGGCCTGCTGACGGTTCCGACGGGCGAGGAACCGGCAGGAGGATGGCCGGTGATCCTATTGAACCATGGATATATCCCGCCAGCGGAGTATTCGACCGAGGAAAGCTATGCACGCATCGTCGAGCCGATGGCGGCGGCGAACTATATCGTGTTCAAGCCGGACTACCGAGGAAACGGCAACTCCGAGGGGACGCCATGCCAACCATATATTTGCCCGGACTACGTTACAGACAGCCTGAATGCGCTGGCCTCCATCAAGAGATATCCGGACGCAAACCCGGAAAGGATCGGGGTGTGGGGACATTCGATGGGAGGAAATGTCACGCTGCATGAGCTGGTCATCAGCCACGACATCAAAGCAGCGGCGCTGATGGCGGGGGTGGTCGGCTCGTATAGCGACCTTCTTGACTGGTGGAAGGCGCGAGTGGCAAACGGCGTGCTCACGACGCAGAACGATATCCAGACGGACCAACTGGTGAACGAGATGGTCAACCTGCATGGGACGCCGGCGAGCAACCCGACGTTCTGGGATCCCATAGATCCGACGGCTTTCGTGGCGGACGTGCGGGCGCCGGTGCTGATCCAGGTGGGGACTGCAGATACGGTGGTGCCGCCGAGCTTCTCACAGGAGCTGGCGACGCGGTTGCAGCAGGCGGGGAAGAGCGTGTCGCTGCATGTCTATCCGGGGGCGGACCACAACCTATCGCCGGATACGGCGACGGCGATGCAGGAAGCGATCGTGTTCTTTGATCAGAACCTGAAGTGATGTGCAGCGACGAAGTCGCTGCACGAGGGATCTGTGCTTTGCTCCGACGATGGCAGTGGAGAATGCCTGGCTCCCTCACCCCGAACCCCTCTCCCAAAGGGAGAGGGGACAGTGCGCGATCGTGACGCAAGGGCGATTCGCTTGCGAAGAGCAGGCCAGCTTCCCGCTGCTCGCCCTCCACGACCCCGCCTGGCTGAATACTCTGCAATGACCTACAGATCAGGATTGATGTGCGCTTACTTAACCCGGATCTTTATGGTTGCGTTCGTACCGATGATCGGCGCAAGATCGATATTATCCACCAGCCGGATCTTGACCGGGATCAGCTGCGTTACCTTGGTGTACGTGCCGGAGGTCGTAAAGCTATTCACGGAACCGGCCAGTTTTGTGGAGGTGACCGTGTTCACGTCCTGCACATAACCGTCAAAACTCCTGCCATACGCATCCAGGGAAACCGTCGCCCTCTGCCCCGGATGTATTTTTAGGATATTCGTTTCTTCCACATTCGCTGTGATGTAGATGTCCGAGGTATTTGCCACCACCAATACGACATCCTTCGGAGTGACGTAGTCTCCTTCTTCCACTTTAATATCGATCACGGTGCCGTCGATGGGTGATCGGATCAAAGAAGCATTCTTCACATGGGCCAGCGCCTGTCCCGCTTTTACCTCTTCATGCTCGGAGACGTACATGTTTTCCAGTTGCCCGCTTGCGTTGGGGGTTAGCTGGTAGATCGTCGTGTCCACCTTGGCATTGTCCGTCCGGTAATAGAAGGTGCCTTCGTACAGAAAGTACCCCGCGATGCCGAGACCCGCCAGTACGATCACAACGGCAGCCACGATGAGCATCGGCTTGCTGATCTTCCGGTTGGCTGTTTTCGGTGTGAAATCCTGTTCGTATTCGCCCTTATCCTGATTAGTCGCCATGCGCAATCACCTTTCGTTCGAATTGACTGTTGTACATCTCGGCGTAAAACCCGTCTGCGGCAAGCAGTTCCACGTGGTTCCCCTGCTCGATCACATCCCCGTTGTTCAAGACCAGGATCAGGTCGGCGTTCTTGATGGTGGAAAGCCTGTGGGCGATAATAAAACTCGTGCGCCCCTTCATCAGCGCATCCATGGCCCGTTGGATCAGGATCTCCGTCCGGGTGTCAACGGAGCTGGTCGCCTCGTCGAGGATCAGGATCCTGGGGTTCGCCAGGATGACGCGGGCAATGGTCAACAACTGCTTCTGCCCTTGCGAGATATTATCCGATTCTTCGTTCAGGATGGTATCGTATCCGTGCGGCAGCGTGCGGATGAATTCGTCACAGTGAGCAGCCTTGGCCGCGGCAATCACCTGCTCGCGGGTCGCCTCAAACGTCCCGTAACGGATATTCTCCAGGATGGAGGCGTTATAGAGCCACGTATCCTGCAAGACCATGCCGAAGATGGAACGCAGGTCATTCCGGGTATAGTCGTAAATGCTGTGCCCGTCGATCTTGATGTCGCCGCTGTTAATATCGTAAAATCGCATTAGGAGCTTCACGATCGTCGTCTTTCCCGCGCCGGTCGGGCCGACAATAGCCACCTTTTCCCCTTGCTCTACGCGCGCGGAAAAGTCATGGATAACCGGCTTGGCAGCGTCATAGCCGAAAGCCATATGTTCAAAAGACACGGCGCCTGTCACCGTATCGGCAGACGCACGGCTGCGCTCCGGGCTCTCTTCCGGCTCATCGAGAAACTCGAACACGCGTTCGGATGCGGCGATGGTCTGCTGGAGCGTATTGGAGATGGACGCAAGCTGCGTGATCGGTGCCGTGAAACTTCTCGTGTACTGGATGAACGCCTGGATATCTCCGATCTCGATCACCTTTTTCGCCGCCAGGTAACCGCCCAGAATGCAAACGACCACGTAGCCGAGGTTGCCGACAAACTGCATCATCGGCTGCATGATGCTGGTGAAGAACTGCGACTTCCAGGCGCTGTCGCACAGTGCCTCATTGAGAACATGGAAGCGCTCGATCGAATCGTCCTGCCGGTCGAAGGCTTGGACAATGGCATGCCCGCCATACATCTCCTCCACATGCCCGTTCATGTGCCCGAGCGACGCTTGCTGTGCCCGGAAATATGTTTGCGATGCCCGCAGGATCGCGCCGATGAGCCCGAACGACATCGCCACGGTCAAAATGGCTGCCACGGTCATGAGCACGTTGATGCTGAGCATCATCGCCAGCACACCGATAATGGTGGCAGCCGAGGTGATGAGCTGGGATATGCTCTGGTTCAGCGACTGGCTGATCAGGTCGACGTCGTTGGTGATCCGCGAAAGCACCTCGCCATGGGTCGTGGTATCGTAGTAATTGAGCGGCAGGCGGCTCATTTTCTGATCGATTTCCTTGCGCAGATTGTAGGTAACCTGCATGGAAACGCCGGACATGATATAGGCTTGTATGTAGGCGAATATCATGGAGATCAGGTACAGGCTGATCAGGAGCACGATCAGCCTGCCCATATAGGCGAAGTCCATGTAGAGCGCGGTCCCGGAATAGTAAGCGATCAGTCCTTCGGCGAGCTTGGTGGTGACCTTACCCAGCAGCTTGGGTCCGACAATGGAAAACACGGACGATAAGGCGGCAAAAACCATCACGATGATGATCTTCACCTGGTAGGGCTCCAGGTAGCGCGTGAGGGTTCGCAGCGTCTTGCGCGAATCCTTGGCCTTCGCGGCCTGCACGCCGAGATTTCCTCTAGGGCCGATCAAGCTCATCCTCCGAAAGTTGCGACAGCGCAATTTCGCGATAGACCTCCGAGCTGCGCAGCAGCTCGCGGTGTGTGCCCTTCCCCACGATTTCGCCGTTTTCGAGCACGATGATCTGGTCCGCGGACAGGATGGTGCCCACCCGCTGCGCCACGATGAGCAGCGTACTGTCGCCCGTCTCGCGGTGCAGCGCCTCGCGCAGCACGGCGTCGGTTTTCATGTCCAGCGCCGAGAAACTATCGTCGAAGATGTAAATGGGGGCATTCTTCACCAGGGCCCGTGCGATCGACAGCCTCTGTTTTTGTCCACCCGAGAAATTGGTTGCGCCCTGGGCCACGTGCGCCTCGTATCCATCCGCCGCCGTGGAAATGAACTCCTCCGCCTGGGCGACGCGCGCCGCACGTTGGATCGTGTCGAAAGATGCGCCGCTGTCCGCATACTGCAGGTTGGATTTGACCGTGCCGGAGAACAGCACGTTCTTCTGCGGGATATAGCCGATCTTGCTGCGCAGATCGCTGCGTTTCATGTCGCGGACATCCACCCCATCCAGCAGGATGCGCCCGGAGGTGACGTCGTAGAAACGCACCAGCAGGTTCACCAGGGTCGATTTGCCGCTCCCCGTCACGCCGATAAAGGCGGTCGTCTGCCCGTGTTTGGCGGTGAAGCTGATATTCTTCAGCACCGGCTCGTCGCTTTCCGGATAGCAGAAGGTCACGTTGTCGTATTCGATATCCGGGACAAGATCCGGCCTTGGCCGGATCGCCTTTTTCTTGTCCTTGACCACCGTCTCTGTTTCCAGCACTTCCTTGATGCGGCCTGCGCTGACCAGTGCGCGCGGGATCAGGATGAACATCACGGAAAGCATCAGGAACGAGAAGATGATCTGCATGGCATATTGCATGAACGCCATCATTTGCCCGATATCGATCTGCATGGCCGCGACTTGATGGGCGCCGACCCACACAATCAGCACGGTTGTCACGTTCATGATGAACATCATGGTCGGCAGCATCATCATCATGGCGCGGTTGATGAACAGACTGGTTTCGGTAAGCTCCGTGTTGGCAGTGTCGAACCGGTCCTCCTCGAATCGCTGGGAATTGAATGCGCGGATAACAAGCATGCCCTCCAGGTTTTCGCGGCTGATGAGGTTCACCTTATCCACCAGCGTTTGCAGGATCCGCATGCGGGGCATCACCATGTAGAGCAGGACGATGATGATAATTACCAATGCCAGCACCGCTCCGACAATCGTCCAGGACATGGTGCGGCTTTCCGAGATGGCCTTGATCGTCCCGCCGAAGGCCAGGATGGCCGAATAGAACAGCATGCGCACCATCATCACGATCAGCATCTGGATCTGGGTGATATCGTTGGTGGTCCGGGTGATGAGGGATGCCGGCGAGAATTTGTCGAGCTCCGGGTTCGAAAAGGTCTGCACCCGCTTGAACACATCCGCGCGCATGTCCCTGGCGGTATAGGCGGCGATCCGGGCAGCCAGATAGCCGGTGGCAATCATGCAGACGGCGCTGACCAGCGTGATCAGGATCATCTTGGCGCCGATCTGGAAGATATAGTTGATGTTCCCGCTGATCACGCCGTTGTTCACAATGTCCGACATATAACCCGGCAGGGCCAGGTCGCACATCGCTTGTATGACCAAGAGCGCGATGGCTCCCAGGACCATGCCAACATATTCGGACATGTATTCCAGGACCATGATCATCTGTTGCTTCGTCCTAATTCTGCTCGTCCACCGTCAGCGAACGGGGTCTCGAACTCATTTGCCCCGGTTCGTTCGCATTACACCGGGTACTGTTCCAGGTTATCCACCAGCTTGCTCAGCAGGCGACCGAGCTCCTTGCGCTCCTCCGGCGGGAAATTGTGCAGGAGCTGCTCCGCGCCCTCCAGGAAGACATCGTTCATAGCCCCGGACAGTTCTTTTCCGGCGTCGGTCAAGACCACGCGCACCACGCGCCGGTCCCCCGGGTCGGCCAGCCGCTGGACATAGCCGTTATTCACCAGCCAGTCCACCGTCCGTGTGGCGGTGCTGAACGGCACACCCAGGATGCGACTCAGATCGCCCATCGTGATCGGCTCGGCCTGGCGGGAAAGGACGAAGCCAATGGTAAAGAATACGTCCCGGTCATTGATCTGCTCGATCTTTTCGCGCAGGTTGTGTTCCCGGATGCTGAGCTTGAGGTTCATGATCTGCTCGGGCAGTTTTCCTCGGAGGCGGCGGCGCAGGTAAAACAGCCGCAGAAGGATCTCGGCAATCTCTGTTCGCGTCGCTACGTTGCCGGAAAGGTTGTTTTTTATCATGAACATTTCCATTTGGAAATTTACTGTCCGTAGAATGTACCATTCACAATGAATAAGTCAAAGGGAGTTATGTCAACTAGTAAGGGTGCCATTCTGCCGGATTCTCAGGCGATTCCGCGCCGCATGCTCATGAGGCTCGCCGGAGCAGCAGGCACGTTGAGAACGAGCGTCGCCAAGCCGTTGCCCGAGTGGGCCGCTGCTAAGGTGCAAAAATCCCCCTCTTTTGATCTGGATTCGCCTGGCCGAACTAGACCTCAACTGATATGGTGCTTGGCCCCGCCAGCTGCGTCTCGGTTAGCCAGATCCCCCGCAGCCCTGACGCGAGCCGGCTACCCCCTGCTCGCCCCGCCACGAACTATCAAACTATTTGACTATTAGACTATCCAACTAACAGCCTACCCAGCTATCCAACTAACCAACCATCTGCCTCATCCACCATCCTCTGTGCTGCCAGCCGCCCTGAGACCAATGCGGTCGGCATCCCGGTCCCAGGGTGCGTGCTCGCCCCCACGAAATACACATTGTGATAGCTCGGGTGCCGGTTCGGCGGGCGGAAGTAGCCCAGTTGGGTCAAGTTGTGGCACAGCCCGTGTGTCGCCCCCTTCATCAGGTTATAGCGCCGGTGCCATGAGGGCGGCGTATAAGACGTCTCGAACTTGATATTCTGTTCCAGGTCGCAGATCCCGATGCTTTCCAGGCGTTTCAATGCCGCCTGCCGCGCCCGGTCGCGGATCTTGCCCCAATCCTGGTCACCATCCTCGCTCATGTGGCCCACGGGGATGATCGCGATCAGCGTGTCCTCTCCCGGGGGTGCCATGGAAGGGTCGAGCCGCGTCGGCGCGTGGAAATAGATGCTCGGGTTCGCAGGCAGGTCCCGGTCGTGGATGATGCTCTGGAAGTTCTCGCGGTAATCGTGCGCGAGGAACAACAGGTGCGGGGGCAGTTGGTTGTAGCGCTTCATCGTCGCCCAGAAGAAGCTGATCACCGAGCAGGAAAAGCGCTTCTTCTCCAATTGCTCGGCGCGTCCATCATCCGGCAGCAGCTCTTTATATACGTACGGCAGGTCGGCATTTGCCAGTACCGCATCCACTTTCAGATGACTGCCGTCCTCCAGGGTGACGCTGCGTGCGCCCGTGTCATCCACGTCGATGCCCAGGATCGTCGTGCCGTACACGAACTCGACCCCGGCCTCCTCGGCGATCGAGACCAGCGCCTCCACGATGCTATACATCCCGCCCCGCGGGTACCAGACGCCGTGCGCCAGCTCGGTGTAAGGCATCATGGAGAACATCGCCGGCGCCTCGAACGGGCTCAGGCCCATGTACAGGTCCTGGAACGTGAACGCCGATTTCAGCCGCGGCTCCCGGAAGTACGACGACATGTTCCGGTAGTGGTTGACGAGCGCCTTGATCTGGAACAGCAGCGGCAGGTTGCGCGGTGTCATGAACTCGGACGCCTTGCGGAAATCGCGTGTCACCAACCTGGGCATCGCCAGCTCGTAATGCCGCTTGCCTTCCTCCATGTATCGCAGGAATCCGCGGAAGCTGCCCGGCTCGATCTCTTCCAGTTGTTTCTCCAGGTACTTCATGTCCGAGGTGAGTGACAGGCGGCTGCCATCGTCGAACACCAGGCGATACGTCGGGTCCACGCGCTGCAGGTCGAGCCGTTCCTGCATCGGAGCGCCCAGCGCGGCGAACTCCGCCTCGTACAGGTGCGGCATGATGAACAGCGTGGGGCCTGTGTCGAACGTATGCCCTTCACGGACCAGCCGTTCGCACCGCCCCCCCGGCCGCGGGTTCTTCTCGAAGACGGTCACATGCATCCCCTGCCGCGCCAGGTGTGCGGCCGCCGCGATGCCGCCGACGCCGGCGCCGATGACGAGGACAGAACGCGCTTTCATTTTGTTTCCAGTTTATCGGGTGGTTAGCACGCTCGATTGCGGAGCTGCCCGCCGGTCCATCAACGCCGCCCACAGGATCGACCATCCCATCTGTGCGCCGGCTCTGGCCCCCTTGGCATCGCGGTACTCCGGTCGCAGCAGGTAGCCATCGCGCTCGATGGAATCCAGCACGCCTTCGAAGCGCGCAATGTAGGCATATCCCGCCAGCCTGCACCGCAAGCTCTTCGCTTGCGACAGGTAGAGCCTTCCAGCTAGGAAGTAACTGCGGGCCAGCTCGACTCTTCCCTTCACCCACCACCGGTAAGACTCGCAGTCGATATCATCCGGCGTAATTCCATTGGCGTTCAGGAACTCGCGCGGCACGTTGAAATAACCCAGTTCGCAGTCCTCGACCGTATCGCGCAGCATGTGGACGATGTGCGCCCCTTCGGCAGCCAGGTAGCGCGTGGCATCCCGCGGCGCGGCGGCCCCATGTCCGATGAAATAGTGCAGCGCCTCGGTGACTGCCGTCGCCAGCGCCCGCTGGTAACTGTCCAATTCCGCCTGGGAGATCAGCCGCCCGCGTCGCTCCGCATCGAAGGCCATCACGGCCAGCATGTTGCGTATATAGCTGTACAGCCCGCTGCTCTGCTCCGGGTCCGTCCGGACCAGTGAGACGAGCATTTCCTCTTCGAGGGCTTCCGTTCGAGCGTTGCCGCCTTCATAGCACTGATCGATCAGCGCGGATTGCCGCTGCACAAACGCCAGCCGGTCAGCCCGCTGCCGCCGCGGCTCGTCCAGCCAATCGTCCACCCATCGGAAGTAAGCGTAAGCCTGGTAAGCCTCGCCCACGCGCTCACTGTCGACCAGATAGCGGACCGTGGCATACGTTTGCAGGCTCGCCGCCCTCGTGATCGCCGCACCTAAGGCTTGTATCTCCTCATTTGTTCCCATTTCAGTTCCAGGCTCGCACAGGATCGTGAACCCCTCCGGTATGCTTGCTCTGTGTATCACAATTATATACGTGCTACTTTCGTGAAAGGTCGCCCAGCGTATAAACGTGACAAATATCCATGTATGCGCGAAACTAATAAGGTGAACTTGGTCGGGTTCAATGACACGCGGCCGCCAGGTTCACCAAAGCGATCTGTTCGCCATTAAAAACAGCCCTGCCGCCCCGTTAGCGGCGCCTCCTTGATATAGTGTCCAAGCTCCCGTCTCGTTTAAGAACACATGCATTCCTGTGCGCTGCCTTTCGCGGGCTTTTTGGATTGCAGGGGTAGAATACATCTCATGCAGAAGATCGCCGCCATCGATGCCGGCTCCAACGCCATGCGCATGATCGTAGGAAATGTGGATGACAACTGGCACGTTCAGCCTCTCGAGAACATCCGCCTCCCGGTCCGCCTCGGGCAGGACGTCTTCGCCTCCGGCGCGCTTCAGGAGAAGACCCTTCAGCAGGCAGTGGATGCCTTCCGGCATTTCCGGCGCGTCGCGGATGGATTCGGTGTGGTCAAGATTCGCGCCATTGCCACCAGCGCCATGCGTGAGGCCGCCAATGGGGATATCCTGCTGGATCGCATCTCGCGCACCAGCGGCATCGACGTGGAGGTGATCAGCGGTGCCGAGGAAGCCCGCCTCATTCACATGGGCGTGGCCGATCAGATCAAGCTGAAGGGCCGACGCGCCGTGCTGATCGACATCGGCGGCGGCAGTGTGGAGTTCACCATCTCCGAGAACGGCAACATCGTCTCCACCGACAGCTACAACATGGGCACCGTCCGCCTGCTCGAAAAACTTGACGGTTCGAGAGACCGGTCGCTTGGCGCCCTCGGCAGCCAGCATCCGTTCAGCATGCTTGTCCGCGAGTACGCCGAAGCGGCTCGTCGCCGCATCGACCGTGAGCTGGGCAGCGCCCGCGTCCACATTTGCATCGGCACAGGCGGCAACGTCGAGGACCTTGGGCGGCTCCGCCAGCGATACTTCAAGGAAACCGATGCCACCCTCATCACGCTGGACGAGCTCGAAACCCTGATCGAGACGTTGGGCCGCATCAGCGTCAAGGAGCGCATCCGCAAGTTCAAGCTCCGCCCCGACCGCGCCGACGTGATTCTGCCCGCCGCCATTGTGCTTCATATCATCGCTCACGAGGCGCACGTTCGCAGCATCACCATACCCGGCGTCGGCCTCAAGGACGGGCTCCTCCTGGAGATGGCCGATCAGCTTCGCACCGGCCCTCACGTCCCGCGCCGCGAGCAGGTCTGGCAGTCCGCCGTCCAGCTTGGCCGCAAGTACGATATCGACTCGGATCACGCGCGTCTCACCGCCCGCCTTGCGGGGCAGTTGTTCGATCAGTCCCGCTCCCTCCACAGCCTCGGTGAGGAGCAGCGCCTGCTCCTTGAGGTCGGAGCTCTCCTCCACGATATCGGCCACTTCATCAACACGCTCGACCACGACCAGCACGGCTACTATATTTTGCAGGCGAATCCGCTCATCGGCCTGGACGAGCATCAGCAGGCCATCGTCGCCAACATCGTCCGCTATCATCGCCGCTCCGTTTCCGGCTCGGACGACCCGAGCTTCAAGTCCTTGCCGCAGAAGGACCGCATCGTTGTCACGAAGCTGTCGGCTCTGCTGCGCCTCGCCGACGGCATGGACGTCAGCCACGCCAACCATGTAATGGGCGTATCGCTGGTCGAGAAGAAGAAGGTCTGGGAGCTCAGCCTGCGCGGCCGGGGCGACCTGATGCTCGAAAAATGGGCGCTCAACAAGCGGCGTGTCCTCTTTGAAGAAGTATTCGGCGTGCCGCTCGTTATTCAGGACATGGAATCATGAGCGACGCAGCCGGCACCCGCTTTCTGGACACCCTCGCCGGTCGTTGCGATCACTACCGCAGCCAGTTCCAGGCCGCTCGAGATGCCATCACCGAGGACTCCATCCACGACTTGCGTGTGGCGGCGCGCCGCCTGCTTGCCATGCTGGACATCCTTCGCACCGTCGATTCCGCTGCCCCGGTCAAAAAGCTGCATCGCTTCCTGAAGGACCAGTTGGATGAGCTGGATGACCTGCGCGACGCCCAGGTGATGCTCCTCGAAATGGACCGCATCCTCGATAATATCCCTCAGCTTGCCCCCATTCAGATCTATGAGTTTCAGCTCCACCTCGAAGGCGGCAAGGCGGATTTCATGCGCCGCGCCGCGAAGGATTTAGGCGACTCAAAGCCCTCGGATCTGGAGGCGCATTTCCAGCGGCTCCGCGAGGTCGCCGAGGCGCACATCCGGGATGAGCTGCTCTGCGATAAGCTCCTCCAGGCCGTGGATCAGTCGCAGGCAAGGGTCGTGTCCTCGCTGGGAAACGTCGATGCCGCCCGCCCCGACACGATCCACCGTGTGCGCATCGCTTTCAAGAACTTCCGCTACATGATCGAGATGGTCCATCCGTTCCTGAGCAGCTACCCGGAGCGTCTCCTGAGATCCATGCACGCCTATCAGGACGCCATGGGCAGCATCCACGACACCACCGTGTTCCTCGACAGGCTCAAGGAGTTCGAGGCCGGCTTGCTGGAGCACCCCGCAGATCAGTCGCACGACTTCGATCCGAAGAAGATAGAGGCCTACTACCGCAAGCGCCTTGCCAGGCTCATCCGGGATTATCTCGCCTGCAAAGATGGCTTCTACGCGTTCTGGCGCTCCTCGCCCGACCAACCCTTCCCGTGGCAGAAAGCGCCGCGTCGCGCTGCTCGCAACTGAACACACACCGCCGATCACCCCGGGGCTGTATTCCGGGGCCATTGATGTGATCGCACAAAGGAGAGAGACAAGCCATGAACCTCTATGTCGTACGCCACGCCATCGCAGAACAGCGCCAGATGAGCGCCACGGAGCAGGAGGACAGCCAGCGTCCTCTGACCGATGAAGGCCGCAAGAAGATGCGCAAGATCGCCAAAGGGCTCAAGGAGATGGGCGTCCAGATCGACCTGGTTCTGACCAGCCCCTACGTTCGCGCCGCCGACACGGCAGGAATCCTCGTGAAGAAGCTGGGCCTCGATCAGAAGGTTCTGATCGTCACCGATAACCTGATCCCCGGCGCCGATGCCCACCAGCTCGTCAAGGAGATCAACGACCGGCGCGGCGCCGCTCAGAATGTCGCCATCGTAGGTCACGAGCCGGGCCTGAGCCGTTTCATCTCGGTCTTGTTGTCGGGCGACCCGGCGCTTCCCATCGTCCTGAAGAAGGGCGGCGTTTGCATGCTCTCCATGGACCGCCTCGATTACGCTCGTTGTGCGACGCTGGAATGGCTGCTCGCCCCCTCGCAGCTGCAGGAGATTTCAGCTGCATAGTGCTCACACGTTGTGCAGGCCTCCGAATTTAGAGATATGGGGGAAAACGCCCCATATCTCTAAATTCGGGCTTCTCCCTCCTCTTTAGGGGATCATCGGAGCGCAGCGAAGAAGGGTCGGGGGTAGGGTCTCTGTTAGTAGGTACTATTTGTGAAACAATCCCTTAGATGTCACCTGAATCGAATCCCGGTGTCCCTCTGACGGACCCATCTCTCTATATCAACCGCGAGCTCAGCCTGCTGGAGTTCCAGCGCCGCGTCCTCGAAGAGGCCGAGGATGAAGACAATCCTCTGCTCGAACGCCTCAAGTTCCTGTCCATTTTCGGCTCCAACATGGACGAGTTCTTCATGGTGCGCGTCTCCGGCATCCGCAAGCAGGTCGAGGCGCGCATTCCGGAGGTCTCGCCCGATGGCATGACGCCCCGCGATCAGCTCGCTGCCATTCACAAGACCTCGGTCGGGTTGTACGCGCAGGCGCACGGTCACCTCCAGCGCAAGCTGATTCCCGGGCTCAACAAGGCCGGGGTTCATATCTCCGATTACAGCAAGTTGGCCCCCGCCCAGAAGGAGAAGGTCGACGCCTATTTCCATGAGGTCGTCCTTCCCGTCCTGACACCGCTGGCGCTCGATCCCGGCCATCCGTTCCCCCATATCTCGAACCTGAGCCTCAACCTCGCCATCGTCATCCGCGACGAGAAGGGCATCGAGCGCTTTGCGCGCCTCAAGGTCCCCGATAGCCTGCCGCGCCTCGTGCCGGTCAAGCGCTCCTCTGGCGCCACCCGCCGGAATGGCACCGTCCCCTGGAACCATTACTTCGTCTGGCTGGAGCAGGTGATCGTTGCCAACATCGGCGCGCTGTTCCCTGGCATGGACGTGCTCTCTGCGCATCCATTCCGCGTCATCCGTGACGCCGATATCGAGATCCAGGAGATCGAGGCCGATGACCTCCTGGAGACCATGCAGCAGAGCGTGCGTCGTCGCCGTTTTGGCACGGTCGTTCAGGTCGCCATCTATGACTCCATGCCCGCCGATATCCGGCATCTCCTGCTCTACAACCTTCGCATCAAGCCCGGCGACCTGTTTATCCAGGACAAACCCCTTGGCCTGGCCAGGCTGATGAGCCTTTACGACAGCGTCGAGCGCCCGGAACTCAAATATCCGCTCTACCAGCCGCGCATCGTTCCTCAGTTCAAGCACCTCGAGCTGGCCGGCGACGTCTTCGCGGCCATCCGCCAGGGCGACATCCTTCTGCACCACCCCTATGACTCGTTCTCTTCCGTCATCGATTTCCTGAACGCCGCCGCCCGCGACCCGCACGTCCTCGCCATCAAGCAAACCCTCTACCGCGTGGGGCACAATGCGCCGGTCGTGCAGTCCCTCCTCGAGGCCAGTGAGCGCGGCAAGCAGGTGGCCGTGCTCGTCGAGCTCAAGGCCCGCTTCGACGAGGAGAGCAACATCGGCTGGGCACGCACTCTGGAGCAGGCCGGTGTGCACGTTGTCTACGGCCTGGTCGGCTTGAAGACCCATTGCAAGATCGCCATGGTGGTCCGTCAGGAAGCGGAGGGCATCCGCCGCTACGTTCATCTCGCCACCGGCAACTACAATTACGTCACATCCCTGGCATACGAAGACCTCGGCCTCTTCAC
>DATKAF010000301.1:0-4516 GCA_035498395.1 Anaerolineales bacterium | reverse complement strand
CGGGCTTGCCGCGGCACGTGCGCCCGTTGCAGGGGCGCAAGATGCGGCGCAGTGATGCCGCCCGTACGGAAACGGCCTCACGATTCCGCTAGAGTACAATCACTTCAAATCGATTGTGGAGAATGCAGATGACGATCACGCTCGACGGCTCGGGACTGACCATCGAAAAGCTCGTTGGGATCGCACGAGGCGGGGAAAAGGTCGAACTGGCCCCGGCCGCGCTGGAACGCATCCGGATATGCCGGGCCATGTTGGAAGAGAAACTGGCCGCGAAAGAGATCATGTACGGAACGAACACCGGCATCGGCGAATTTTCTGAGAAGGTGCTGAATGATGACCAGGTCAAGGAGTTTCAGAAGTTCCTCATCTACAACCACGCGGCCGGCATCGGCGAACCGCTGCCCATCGAGAACGTGCGCGCGGCCCTCGCCGGGCGCATCAACGTTCATGCGCACGGCAATTCCGGCTGCCGCCCCGAGATCACACTGACGCTGGTCGAAATGCTGAACAAGGGTGTGACGCCTGTCGTGTGCCAGAAGGGCTCGGTGGGTGCGAGCGGCGACTTGGCGCCGATGGCGCAGGCTGCGCTGCTTCTCATGGGCGAAGGGGAAGCCTTCTTTAACGGCGAGCGTCTGCCCGGTGCGGAGGCCATGCGCAGGGCGGGCATCCCCATACCGGGGCTGCAAGCCAGGGACGGTCTCGCCACCATCAACGGCTCCAACGTCCTGACCGCCATGTCCGCGCTGCACCTCTACGAGATGGAGCGCTGGCTAAAGCAGGCGGAGATCGCCGCAGCCATGTCGATCGAGGCGCTGCTGGGGAACCTCAAGCCATACGGTGCGAAGCTCCACGAGCTGCGCGGCTTTTCCGGGGCGATCAAATCGGCGCGGAACATCACGAAGGTGATCGAGGGCTCGGACCTGACGAGCGGCAAAATGAAGACCAAGGTGCAGGATGCCTATTCGATGCGATCCACACCGCAGGTCATCGGCGCGGCGCGCGATGCGCTGGCTTATGCCCGCTCGCAAGTCGAGATCGAGCTGAACGGCGTCGGCGACAACCCGATCTTCGTGCCGGAACTGAAACAGACGCTGACCGGCGCGAACTTCCAGGGCACGCCCGTCGCCCTGCCCATGGATATGGCCGGGATGGCCATCACAATGGTCTGTGTGCTCTCGGAGCGGAGGCTCAACCGGCTGACAAACCCGGCTCTCTCACAGGGCTTACCCGATTTCCTTGCTCACGAGCCTGGTTTCTATTCAGGCCTGATGCTCTCTCAATACACGGCAGATCACCTGATTGTCGAACAACGGATCCTCTCGGCGCCTGCTTCGATCCAGTCCATCCCGGCCGCCGCCGACCAGGAAGATTTCGTCTCCATGGGCATGAACACCGCGCTCAAGAATGCACAGATCCTGGATAACGCTTGCGGGGTTCTGGGCATCGAGTTCATGGCGGCTGCGCAGGCGCTGGACTTCCGAGGTTTCACACCTGGCAAAGGCACACAGAAGGCGCGTGAAGTTATCCGCAAGTATGTCCAGCACCTTGACGTGGATCGCCCCCTCTACCCCGACCACAACCGCATGAAACAGCTTGTCAAGTCCGGTGAGATCCTTGACGAGGTCGAAAAGGTAGTGGGCAGGCTCGACGGCTGATTGCAGGCAAATTTCCTGCTAGCCGCACACAGGGCATACCTTTCGTGCCCCTGCGTGCAAATGCGCTTTCTCGCCTTCAATCTACAGGCTTGTATAGCATGGGCTACCCGCGCACACTAGCAAATGCTACCTCGTAAGTCCGGCAGCACCGTACCGCCGGGCCCCTAGCCGTAGGCAAATATGTGCATTATAGTGTCTTCATTATCGGTATCGCACCTTAGAGAAGGAGTTGCGCATGAGGGTAGGCAAGACACTGTTCGAAAGCAGCCATAAAGATCCAAGCCATATACGCACCTGGGGCGACCCTTCCCAGAGAAAGGTTGAGACGCCATGTTTCGCCATTGGTCGTGGCTCTACCGCGTGATGCGCCTGCTCACGACAGGCTTTGCTGCACTCCTGTTCGTCGTTCAGTTCCTACCTAGCCTCCACGTTGCCGCGCTGCCAGCCCTAAGCGCCGCCTCCGACGGTCCGGGCAGCTTATCCCACTACGATCTGGCCCGCAAGGACTGCGCAGGGACCGCACGCAATACCGGCTCCAAGGTATGGTTCACTGTTGCCAACGGCGTCCTCAGCGACGTGTACTACCCGACGATTGACAACACGAACGTCGAGACCCTGCAATACGCCGTCACCGACGGCAGCACCTTCACCGACCTGCAAACGCGCGATATGACCTACACCGTCCAGCCGTTGAGCGGTGACCCGCAGGCCATGGATTGCCGCGTGACCGCCACCGCCCGTAGCGGCAAGTATCGCCTCGTCAGCGACTACCTCACGGACCCAGAGCACAACAGCGTGGTGATCCGCTCCCGGTTCACCGCTCTGGTCGGTGACCAGTCCAATTACAAACTGTACGTGCTCTACAACCCGAGCATCAACGGGAACGGAGGCGGCGGCGCCGACAACGGCGGAGGTGATAACGGCGTGGTGGATACATCCACCAAACACAGCTTGCCGGTGGCCTTCGACACGAACACGGCAAGCCAGGCCGTGAACCGGACCTATGCCGTACCGGTCTATAGTGCGCTGGATTCTTCCTCACCATTCATTAAGGTCAGCAACGGGTTTGTGGGCCAGCCGAGCGACGGGCTGGTGCAGCTCGATGCCACGCACCAGCTTACTTCCACATTCACCCAGGCAGATAACGGCAACCTGGAGCAGGTGGCGCAGATCAACCCCTCGCGCGACGGGAACTTCGTCCTAGCCCTCGGTCTCGGCACAAGCCGCAAGGATGCCGTGCGCGCCGCGGAAGACTCCCTGCATACCGGCTTCAATTCCATCCAGAAACGCTACGAGTCCGGGTGGGCGGAATACGATGAGCGCCTGAAAAGGCCGCCTCACAGCTTCCCTAATGTGCCAAATAGCGAGTGGCGCCAATTGGTCAACGAGTACTACCTGAGCGCCAATATCGTGAAAGCCTCCGAAGACAAGACCTTCCCCGGTGCCATCGTTGCAGGCCTGGCCTCCCCATGGGGGCAGGCTATATCGGCCGGCGATCCCAACAATCTATTCTTCGGCTCCTACCGGGAGGTGTTCTCGCGCGATGCATACGAAGCCTGGACGGCCTTGCTACTGGATGGCGACACGGCTACCGCCCGCAACGTCGTAAACTTCCTCTTCAACCGCCAACAGCAGGCCAGTGGCGCGCTGCCGCGCAACAGCTTATTGAACGGCGAGACGGCCCCGGATTCGTTCGGTGTCCAGCTCGACGAAGTCAGTTACCCGATCCTAATGGCCTACCAGTTGGGAATGACCGACCACAAGCTTTATCAGGACCACATCAAGCTGGCCGCGAACGGCATCATAGCGCATGGACCGGCCTCCGGCCCAGAGCGCTGGGAAGAGCAGGACGGCTTCTCGCCTTCCACGATCTCGGCCGAGATCGCCGGGCTGGTGGCTGCTGCCAGCATTGCACAGAAGAACGGCGATTTTAAGAGCGCACAGATCTGGCTCGGCGTTGCAGACGATTGGCAGCGGTCACTGGAAGGATGGACCGTGACCACGAACGGACCTCTGTCCGGCAGCCCTTACTTCATCCGCCTCTCGAAGACTGGCGACCCGAACGCAGCGATCACCTACAACCTCGGGAATGGCGGGCCGACGCTCGACCAGCGTACGGTCATAGATGCTGGCTTCCTCGAATTGGTGCGCCTGGGCCTGGTGCCCGCGAACGATCCCGCCGTGGTGCAGTCCCTGCCCGTAGTGGACGCGACCATCAAGACCGATACACCCAGCGGACCGGGCTGGCATCGCTACAACGGCGATGGCTATGGCGATGGGGCCTCGGATGGGCATCCCTGGGCGCCCAGCGGGGCCGGCACGGGCCATGTCTGGCCGCCTCTGACGGAAGAGCGGGGCGAGTACGATATCGCCTCGGGGCAACGAGACACGGCCGCCATGCTACTCGCCACCATGGACAACTTCGCCTCGGGCGTGGGACTGATCCCCGAACAGGATTGGGAGCTGCCCGACTTGGCCGCTTCCCCGTTCGGCACCGATTCGAGCGTCGCATCCATCGGCTTTCAAGATGGGCACCCCGCCGGCTCTGCCGCTCCGCTGACATGGTCCGCGGGCGCCTATGTCCGGTTGATGCTCGACCTGGCAGCGGACAGCATCTTGGAGCAGCCGCGAAACACGTATGGCCGCTACATAGCGCACCAGCAGGGGCAAACCAGCCTGACCGTGACCTCCCCCGCAGACAGCAGCGCGGCTAGCGGCTCTCCCGTAACGGTGACCGGCACAACCGCACCCGGGAATACGGTCTACGTCGCGGGCACGAACATCGACAACAACAGCGCCACCAGCGTGGTGAGCGCGCCTGTCAACCCGGATGGCTCATTCAGCTTGGTGCTGCCGATCAT
>DATKAF010000300.1:0-3798 GCA_035498395.1 Anaerolineales bacterium | reverse complement strand
GCCGAAGAGCAGGCCCAGCATGGCGCCCATGAGCACCGGCTGTGCGAACACGCCCAGCCGCTTCTGCAGCGCCTCTTCATCCCAGTGGATATCGCGCACGCCGGGGATCTTGTCGACGATCCAGTTCAGGCCCTTGATGATCGGCACGCTGGTGATGGCCCAGCCCTGCGGGATGGATACGCCTGGGATGTGGAAGAAATCCTGCACGTCGTGGGCGGTCCAGTCTGCGAAGAGCAGGGCTACCGCGGCGTGAATGGCAGCCGCCAGCAGGCCAAGCCAGATGTTCTTGGTGACGAGGAACACCAGCGAGCCGGTGAAGGCGTAGTGCCAGAAGTTCCACATATCAACATTCAGCGTCTTGGTCCACTTGAGCAGCAGCATGACGACATTGACCAGCAGCGCAACAATGAACACCCACGAGCCGACCTGGGTGCCGAAGGCGATGGCAGCGGCTACGCCCCAGCCCACGTCGAGAGCGTTCAAGTTGAGACCGGTGGCCTTCATCATGGCGTCCGTGGCCGGGCCCAGCGCTGTGAACAGCAGGCCGATGACCAGGCCGAGGCCGACAAAGCCGACGCCGACGGTGATGGCTGAAATGAACGCGCGGCCCACCTTCATGCCCAGGATCAATCCCAGGAAGAAGATAATGATGGGCAGCATGACCGGGGAACCCAGGCCGGTCAGAAAATCAAAAATGCCCTTGACTGTTGAAGCGACAATGTCCATGATCACATTCTCCTTTACTACATTCGGTTTGCAGACAGAATACGATCTAGCGGCTCCGCAGGATCTGTTCTATGCGATCGATGACCTCCTTTACTCCGATGCCGGTGAGAAATGGAATCCCATCAATGACAGGTACGGAAATATCGTAGGGCACCTGCGCGGTGGAAATGACGAGATCCGCGTCGGGTGCGTAGAACGGGACTTCGGTCACGCGGCACTGGGTGGTGTGCACCTTGAGACCGCGTTCCTCCAGCAATTCCCTGACCCGGATGGCGACGTGGGTGGAGGTCGCGATGGCCGTGCCGCACGAGACGACGATCTTGTAGAGCCGGGTGGTCGAGCCTGCCGTGCCCATGTCTAGGCGCTCTCGAAGAGATTCCGGAAGGTGGTCTCGAACATCCAGATGTCGTACTCGTACACATCGTCGAACGGCGGCGGGACCACCGCCAGCAGGTGGAACTTCTTTGTCTCGAGCTGCGGCTTGAAGCGGGTCAGCACGTTCCCGGGCTTGCCGTATTGCGAATGCACCACGATCACGTCGATGCCATCGAGGTCCTTGAGCAGCTCGAGCAGGTTCTCGGTCTCCGCGGTCACCGAGCCCGGTTCGCAGATGGCCAGCGTGTACTTGCCCGGCACTCCAGCGGCCACATCCACGTGGATACTCTTGCCGTCCGCCTGCATGGTGGGGAGGACGTACACGTTTTGTTCGCCGCGCTTGAGCAGCGCGCGGGAGATATAGAAGCGCAGGATGTGCCGCAGGTGGGCGGTCTCCGCCGACGGCTTGGGGACGATGCTGCGGAAGCCCACATAGGTCTCCGTCTGGGCAGTTGTGACTTTGGCTTTCGAGTCCAGGTTCAGTTCCATGGTTTGCCTCTCCCGTTCTGGTTGGCTCTCAGGTTGCCAGGATGACTTCGACGCCCTGCTTGCGGATCTCCTCGACGAGTTCGGCGGAGGCGGATGCGTCGGTGACGATCTTGTCGATGGATTTCAGCGGCGCGACCGTCGCAAACGTCGTAACGCCCAGCTTGCTCGCGTCCGCCACCACGATCCGCTCGCGCGCGCTACGGATCAGGACCTGCTTGATCTGTGTGTCTTCGATGTTGTACTCGGTCAGGCCATCGTGCACGCTGATGCCCGCCGTGCCGATGAAGGCCTTGTCGACATGGAAATCCTCGTACACCTGCTGCGGGATGGGTCCGATCATAGAGAGCTCGCGGGGACGAACAATACCGCCCGTCACAATGAGACGGGCGGCAACTTCCAGAGGGACGTAGTTCACGATCATATTCGCAATTTGCAGGCAGGAAGTGACAATGGTCAGGTTGCGCTTTCCTGCAAGACCGGGGACGATCTCCATCGTCGTGGTTCCGACGTCGAGCGCGATGCTGTCCCCGTCGATCACAAGGTCCGCGGCCCTGCGGCCGATGGCCACCTTGGCTTCCTGGTATTTGGAGGAGCGCGTCTTGAATGGCGGCTCGTAGCTGCGGCCCAGGTTGGCGGCTGCCCCCCCGTGATAACGGCGGACGAGTCCCTGGCGGTCGAGCTGCGCCAGGTCGCGCCTGGCGGTCATCTCGGAGACGCCGAACGATGCGCAGATCTCCGGGATCGAGACGCGGCCGTGGCTGAGGACGATCTCAACGATCTGATTCTGCCGTTCCAGGGCATCCATAACTTAAGCAATTTGCAAGGGGACGTGTTCGTTTATGATTGGATAGTACGGCACAAATGTTTGAATCTATAGTGCTTTCCGTCATATCGACTCTATGACATTCCGCACCACTTGACCGCGAGCGGGTTCTTCCTGCGAGGCCGCGTGGGAGAATCGCAGCATCTTGTGTTGCCCTGTTGCAGAATCGATGCACGTGGGAGCTTGTCGTGAAAGATTTCTGGGATGGTTTGGCGGCGGTCGTACTCGATATGGATGGCGTCGTCTTCATTGGGAAGCGGAGGCGCCGCGGCGTCAATGAGCTGCTGGAGCGCATGGTGCAGCGAGGCGTGGACTATCACATCCTGACCAACACCAGCGCGAGCTCCGCGACGGAGATCGCTACGAAGCTCGCGGCGATGGGGGTCCGCGTGGAGCCGGACAGGATCACGAACGCGTCGGAGCTGGCAGCCGGCTACGTCCGCGATCGCTGTCATGCAGAGGCGGTCTTCACGCTCGGCGGAGGGAACGGGCTGGCCTCGGCGCTGGAGGCTTGCGGCGTCCGGCAGGTGGCGCTGGAATCCATGTCCCTGGCAGAGGCGCAGCGCCTGAGGCGTGAAAACGCGGCGGAGCTGCTTCCGCTCATCATCGGATGGACGTCCAGCTATGATTATGAGCTGGCGACGAAAGCCCTGGCTTTGGAAGAACTGGTTTCCAGGGTCTATGTGACCGGCGTCGATCGGTCCTTTGCTGTGGAGGACGGAAACGTACCAGGCATCGGCTGGGTCGGCGGCTCCATCGGTGCGCTGCTCGATAAAGAGCCGGTCAATGTGGGAAAACCGAACCCGTATGCCTTGGAATACGCCTTGAACAAGCTCGGGTGCAAGCCCGGGCATGCCGCCATCATCGGCGACAGCATTTCAGACATTCAGATTGGCAACGAGCTTAGCTGCCGCACGGTGCTGGTCCTGGGCGGCACGACCCCCGCGTCCGCGTTGGACGGCCTGGACGCGAGATTCGCACCTGGGCTCATCATCAAGGAGTTGACCGATCTTCTGTAAGCAGTATCTAGGGCAACAATATGGCGGTTGGTGTTCGCTGGTTAGGTGCAAACCTACCACGCGGGTCTACACCAAAACACCAAACATCAGTTCTCACCCCCTTCCTGCCTCCCTTCGTTTCGCTGCGGAGATACTTCGCGAGGAGTGCTTCGCGATGGTGCGGTAGGCGGTGGGGGTCTTGTTAGCGGTTCCAAGGTGTGGTTATCTGCAAACCGCTGGTAAACAGCATCAGCCGGGCGGCTGCAGCTGCTCAAGCGACCGATGCCTGCTTCAACCCCTGAAGTTCTGCCAGTCTGCTGATGACAAGTAAGTCGGACGGTCCGGTTCCAGGAGGGGCTCGCCGACCTGCACGCTTGCCGCCGCGGC
>DATKAF010000299.1:0-32562 GCA_035498395.1 Anaerolineales bacterium | reverse complement strand
GGGCCGACCCCAGGCACGGTTTGTTCTTTTTCGCGCCTATGAGAGATGGATCAAGCCAGCGGCCAGGTCGGCAGCACGTCCATGTCGAGCCGCGACGGCTCCGCAAGCCTCAGCCGCTGGAAACCGGCGGCCGCGATCATGGCCGCGTTATCGGTGCACAGCGAAAGCGGAGGGATGTGCATCTTGAACTCTTTCTGACCCTGGAACGCACGCCGGAGCTCCTGGTTCGCCGAGACGCCCCCGGCCACGATGATCTCCTTCACACCAAATTCCCGCGCGGCATCCATAGTCTTGTTGAACAGCACATCCACGACCGCCCCCTGGAAAGAGGCGGCCATGTCCGCCACAGGCAAGGTCCGCCCCTGAACTTGATAGGCCTTGGCTTCCCGCAGGACTGCCGTCTTCAGTCCGCTGAACGAGAAGTTCCAGGTGTCCTCCAGCCAGGCGCGAGGCAGGCGGAACCGGTTCGGGTCGCCTTCTTCCGCGATCTTCTGGATGGCAGGGCCGCCGGGATAGCCAGCCTCCAGGATGCGGGCCACCTTGTCGAAGGCTTCGCCCGCCGCGTCGTCCAGTGTCGAGCCGAGCCGCCGGTACTCCAGGTGGTCCGTCATCAAGTCCAATTCAGTGTGCCCGCCTGAGACCAGCAGCACCATCAGAGGGAACTGGGGCTCGGATGGCGCGCTCTGCCCGGCATTATATACCCAGGCCGAATAGAGATGTCCTTCCAGGTGGTTCACGCCGACCAGCGGCAGCCCCGTCCCAAGGGCCAGGCCCTTGGCCGCATTAACGCCGACCACGAGAGAGCCCGCCAGCCCGGGCCCGCGCGTGACCGCCAGCGCGTCGATATCGCCCATTGTCAGGTGCGACCTGGCAAGAGTGTCTTCGACGACAGGCATGATCGACAGGACGTGTTGACGGGAGGCTACCTCCGGAAAGATGCCGCCGTAGCGCGCGTGGATGTCCATTTGCGAGGCGACCGTCGAGCCGATTAGCGCGCGGCCATGCTCGATGACCGCGCACGCCGTCTCGTCGCAAGACGTTTCGATCGCCATGACCCGGGCGGGACCAGGATTGCTCATACGCCACGCTCCTGAATACTACTTGGGCTTCCACTTCTTCATGGGGAGCACGAAGTCATACGGGTATTCGGCCAGCACCTCCATCGCGCCGTCCGGCCGGACCCAGTACGTGTCCTCGATCCGGGCGCCCATGCCCTTCTCTGGGTAGTACAGTCCCGGCTCGATGGTGATGACCACGCCCGGCCGCAGGATGTTGTCGTCAGGCGCCGTGTGCCTGCTCCACGGTCGTTCGTGGATGTTCAGACCCACGCCGTGCCCCAGGGAATGGACGTAGCCGTTCTCCAGCACACCCTCGTTGTGCATCGGCGTCTTGTGCCCGTTCCTGCTGAACTCGTCACACACCAGCCGATGATATTCCTTGAACCCTACGTTCAGGTCCAGGTTATCCACAACCTTGTCATAGACCGCGCGGACCTCATCGTAGAGTTGTTGGGCTTCCGGCGTTGCATAGCCGAGGCTCCAGGTGCGCGTGAAATCGTAGAAATATCCGCCGCCCTCCTCCGCCGGATAGATATCGAAAACGATCGTCCGCCCCAGCCGCATTTCGTCTGTCGGGGTGCCAACCGAATGCGGCACGCCCGCGTCGTGACCGATGGCAAAGATCACGCCTTCGACGTCCCTGGCCCCGCGCTCCGCCAGCCACAACGATATCTTGCCCTTGACATCGCCAATGGTCAGCGGCGAGCCATCTTCCTTGAGCAGCACCTCGTCCTTGCGCACATCGCGCTCCGTGAGGTACTTCGCAACCATCCCGACCACCTCGGTGGTCACCTGGCCCATGTGCCGGATTCGCGCCACCTCATCCGCATCCTTGGTCTCCATCGCGTGCAGAAAGACCGATTCTTCCTGCGGTTCGCCTACAATCTCGATCTCCGGCAGATCCCTGTGGAGAGCCCCCAGCATCGAGACCACGTCACCCGCTCCCACCACGCCATACAGACCCACGCGCCCAGATGTCAGGCCCTGCTCGTCGAATAGCTGCTTCGGCTGGCTTGCCAGTATCTCCACCACGCCGGTCTTCAGGGCCTTGACGGTCAAGCCGCTCTTGGCTGCCTCCGCGCGTTCCATGGCATTGCAATACAAGACCGGCGGCTGACCTGCCTTCTTGAACAATGCGGCGTGGCTGATATGCCCCGGTCCGGTGAAGTAATACATGGGAGGGTTGTGGTCTGCGTTGCCCAGCACGACAATCGCATCCAGCCCGGCGGCCCTCATCATTGCATCCAAGTCTGATCTCATCCGGCTAACGACTCCTCATGCTTGCAGCGCGGCGCGCAGGCCACGCAGGAATTGCTCCTCCTGCCCCTGCAGTACCGTCCTGGGATCGAGGACCACCCTGTTCTCCTCGGTCCGCGCAATGATGGGCGGGCTCTGCATCCGCAGCTTCTGCAGGAACTTGTCGGGGCTCTTGACGTCCAGGGCCAGCGCGTAAGACCTCAGCGCCTCACCCGGCAGGCTGCCTCCGCCCACAGTAGATTCGCCCGGCACGACCGCGCCTATCCCGAGCGCCGTACACCAGCGCTGCGCCCGAGCTCTCACCGCATCAGGTGACAGGCAGATCATCTGCCATATCGGGAGCTCGCGCTCCGCCTCATCTCGCAGGTAATGCAGCAAGGTCGCCGCGAGCCCCGCAAGGCAGGTCTTGTCCGCACGGATGGCCCTTGCCAGCGGGTGTTTCTTCGCCTTCTGGATCAGCTCAGCCCTGCCGATGATTATGCCGCTCTGCGGCCCTCCCAGGAGCTTATCTCCGGAGAAGCAGACCACATCGGCGCCTGCTGCAAGAGACTCCTGGACGGTTGGCTCGTGGGGAAGGCCATACTTTGCCGTATCGAGCACGGCCCCCGAGCCCAGGTCGTCGATGAGCAGCCGACCGGCAGAGTGCGCGGCATGCGCCAGCTCAACCAGCGATGGTTCTTCCGTGAATCCCACGATCTTGAAGTTCGAGCGATGGACGTGCATGACGAGCCCATCCCCCTCCGCCATGGCCTGCTCATAGTCGTCGAGTCGCACTTTGTTGGTCGTACCAACCTCGGTCAGCTTTGCACCGGATTGCCGCATTACATCGGGAACCCGAAACCCGCCGCCGATCTCCACAAGCTGCGAGCGGGCGATGACGACCCGCTTCCTGGCTGCCAGCGCCGAGAGCACCAGCAGCACCGCGGAGGCGTTGTTGTTCACTACGACCGCCGCCTCCACGTCGAGCAATTTCTTCAGCAGCGCTTCCACATGGCTCAAGCGCGAACCCCGCTTGCCGGTGTCCAGATCGAACTCGATATTGGAATAGCTCGCCGCCGCCTCGTTCATCGCATGCAGAGCCGCCTCCGACAAGGGGGCACGGCCAAGGTTCGTGTGCAGGATCACCCCAGTGCCGTTGATAACCGACTGGAGGCTGGGCCGCTCCCACTCGCTAAGATGCACGCCTGCCCGGCTCACGATCGCCTCGAGCTCTTGCGGCGTACCATCCTCTCCGGCTCGCAGCGCGTTCCGCACCTCGTCCAGCGTCAGGCGGATGGCATCCAGCGTGAGCGGGCGGCCATGCTTTTGGATCAGTACCCTGGCATCGTCTGTCTGCAGGAGCCTCTCCACGGAGGGCAGGCTATTGAGTTGACTCATCGGTCTCTACGGTACGTCCGCCGCCGGCGTCCACGTAGTGCGCCTCGGGCGCAGGCTCATCGAAGCGCTCGGATGGCGGTCGCCACCGGGCGCGCTCGCGGGAGCGGATAACGTATTCGATCGCGAGTAGCCCAACCCCGAGGCCGGCCCAGATCCAGAGCGTCACGAGCTGTCCCAGTTGCAGCCATGCCAGTGTTGCTCCGTACACGCCCACCCACAGCGACTGCCGGACGATGACGTGCGGCTCCGCGCGCGGATCCGAAGGGAACCGCAGGTTCAGAAAATAAACGATGGGCAGCGCCGTGCCCGACAGCGCGATGAACCACAGGGCGAAGAATCCCCAGCGAGCCCAGACGTACGGCGGGACACCGAACACAAAGATCAGGAGTGCCAGCCCGCCCCAGCCGACCAGCATCAGAAAGAGCCCGGACAGGATGTATTGCCGAGCAGCAGGTGCTTCATCCATCAGATGAATTATACTCGTTGTGGAATCAGCGCTTGCTTTAGCGATTCACAACCGGAGGATATCATCACATGGCAGATACGGTGCTGATCACCGGCTCCAGCGGCCTCGTCGGCAGGATCCTGTGGAACGGGCTGGCGGGCTCGTTCGAGATGTTTGGCCTGGACCGCGCCTCGCCCGCGAGCGCGGGCAACGTGTTCCAAGCGGACGTCACGCAAGCCGACCAGGTGGAGCGCGTCTTCGAGCGCATCCAGGGCTTGCGGTACGTCATCCATCTGGCCGGCGATGCAAGGGTGGACGCGGACTGGCAGTCCGCATTCCACGTCAACATCGGCGGCACGCAGAACGTGTACGCTGCCGCCCAACGGCACTCTGTTCAGCGGGTCATCTTCGCCAGCTCCAATCACGCCACCGGCGCGTACGAGGGGATCCCGCCCACGCTCCACACTCGGGATAACGTCAGGCTTATCACCACGCAGAACCCCATCCGCCCGGATGGCTTCTACGGCGTCAGCAAGGCCGCCGGCGAAGCCGTTGCCCGCATGTACTACGAGCTCTATGGCCTCGAGTCAATCTGCCTGCGTATCGGCTCCGTCAACCGGGCCGATTCTCCGGCCGGGAATCCCCGGCTGCAAAGCACATGGTTGAGCCACCGGGATCTGGTGCAGTTGGTGCAGCGCGCCCTGCTGGCCGACGTACCCTTTGGCATTTACTACGGCGTGTCGGATAACCGCAGGCGCTTCTGGGATATCTCGGATGCAGAGCGTGACCTCGACTACCATCCCCGCGATGACGCCAGCATGTACGGCGGAGACACATTACAGGGATGAGCCGCCAACCGCAAACAGGTCTTGCAGGGGGGCTGATCGAACAACCAAAAGGAGGTGCAATGAACGTGTCCGATGCCATCCGCGCCAAGCGCGCCGTGCGGAAGTTCACATCCAAGCCGGTGCCGGAGGACGCCGTCCGTGCCATTCTGAACGCGGGCCGCCGCTCGCAGTCCTCCAAGAACGAACAGACGTGGCAATTCATCGCGATCCGCGACCGGGATATCCTGAAGGCGCTGTCCGAATGCGGGACGTGGGCGGGACACCTCGCCGGTGCGGCGTTCGCCGTCGCGATCATCACGCCCGATCCCACCGGCAAGTTCCAAACTTTGTTCGATGCCGGGCAGGCCGCCGCCTTCATGCAGCTCGCGGCGTGGGAGCTGGGCATCGGTTCCTGCATTGCATCCATCTACGATACGGAGAAGGCGCGCTCGGTTTTGCTCTTCCCACCGGAGTTGAGCTTGCGGTTCGCCTTATCCTTTGGCTATCCCGCGGATGAGGAGAAGCTGTCATCGCCGCCGAAGAAGGGTGGCCGGAGATCGCTGGAGGAAGTGGTGCGTTGGGAACACTGGTAGCCGGACGGATGGGTCGCTGTAGGTTGTCCCGAAGGCGCCGTTGCCCTCGATATCCGGCTCATACTATAATGGGCGCAGGCGGCATGACTGTCGCTGACCCATCCTGATTCCCCACTTATGATCTCACGACGCGATTTTCTCAAGCTAGGCGGCGCGGCCTTGCTGTCGGCCAGTTTCCCGGCGCTTCGGCTTCCGGCTGCCGGACCGACCGCCCCGCTGGTGGTCTATCACGGAAGCCGGAAGTATCCCAAGATCGCCATGACCTTCGACGACTGTTGGCATCCGCAGGTCCTCGAGCAGCTTATGGCGATCGCGGAGCCGTTCCCGGGCTTTCACTTTACATTCTTCGCCATCGGCGACGCGATCGAGATCGACGAGGCGATGAGGCCCGGCATCTGGAAACGGCTATACCAGGCGGGTCATGAGATCGGATACCACACCTATCAGCACGTCGATCCGCAGGTGATGTCGAAGCAGAGCCTGCTCAATGACTACGCCCGCTGGTACAGCACCCTCAGCCAGGCGGTTGGTACGGACCTCCCGGTGCATTTCGCGCGGCCGCCCTATGATGATCTGAGCCTGTCCTGGCAGGAGTTCTGCCTGGAGCAAGGCCTTGTGGCCACGCTGTATTCGACCGGGTTCGAGGCTTCCACTATGCCGGAAAGCATGCGGCTCGCCTCGCAGGCCGTCAACGGCGACATCGTCCAGATGCACACCTACCAGGACCCGCCGCATGCCCGCTTCGATTTGGACATTACCGCCACTGCAGTCCCCTATCTAGCGCGGCAGGGGTTCACCCTGATTACGATGACCCAACTGTACGATGATCTGCTGATCGAGCAGAACAACTCGGACGGCTGCGACATTGGACGCGGAAACTCGCCCACCCGCACCTGCCTGGATTAGCTGTCTCTTCCCTCCCTACTTGATCAGATCCGCATATCGCTCCGCAAAGAGCGCTGGCTGCCCGCCTGTGTGCCAGAACAGTACGGTCTCGTCCTTTCGGAAATGACCCTTTCGGACCAGGTCAATGAGTCCGGCTGCTGCCCGTCCCGTATAGACGGGATCCAGAAGCAGGCCCTCACAGCGGGCAAACAGGCCAACCGCTTCCCGTTCCGCGTCGGTGAGGACTCCGTAACCGGCACGGCAATAGACATCGCTGGCAAGCACATCGCCCGGCGTGAACTGTATCCGTGAGCCCAACCGCTCCGAGGTATCAGATGCGAGAGCGGACACGTGAGACTTGAGCCACTCTTCCGACTCATCAATGCTGATCCCGAGCACCCTACCCTTGTAGCCGAACAAGCGCTGCCCGAGCACAAGCCCGGCATGTGTCCCGCCTGAAGACGTGCCGAAGACCATCCAATCCGCTTCGACGCCCTGCTTCAGGAACTCTTCAACCGCGAACGCGTATCCAAGCGCGCCGGTCGTACTGGAGCCGCCATACGGTACGAGGTACGGCTTTCTGCCTTCGGCGGCTGACCTGTCAAAAGTCTCCTTCAAGACCCGGTCCCGGTCCGCTCGATCAGCTACGGCGACGATCTGCGCGCCGAACAGCTCATCCAGCAGCAGGTTGGCGCTGGCACGCTCGGACTTCTGTCCCGTCAACACCAGGATGCAATCAAAGCCGAAGCGCGCCGCCGCGGCAGCCGTCTGGCGGCAGTGATTCGACTGCATGGCGCCTGCGCTGATCAGCGTCTGCGCGCCTTGCTCCCTCGCCTCGGCGATCAGGAACTCGAGTTTGCGTGTCTTGTTGCCGCCGAAAGCGAGACCGGTCTGATCGTCGCGCTTCACAAACAGGCTTGGCCCGCCCAGGGTCTCGGAAAGGCGCGGCAGCTCTTCGATGGGTGTCGGCAAATGTGCAAAACGGATGCGTGCAACCATATCGGCTCCTTATTCCAATGCTTGCGCGGTTCGCGCCCGGCCGCGCCTGCGCATCACATCCAGGATGCGCGGCATGACCTGCGTGTACAACCGGAACCAGAAAGGGCTGGCTGGATAATCCCAGGCGCCCGGCGTGCGGACGACGCGGCCGCCCAGGCCCTCCTTGAAGCGGAACACACCCCACAGTGGATCGGATTCGCTGAACTCATCCGGCGCTCCCCATAGATCATAGGCGGTGCAGCCGCGCCCCCTGGCGCGCTTCATCGCCTCCCATTGAAGGAGGTAGTTCGGCATCTTCTCCCGGTGCGCGTCGCGCGACATGCCGTAGAGGTAATATGCCCGTCCTGCAAAATAAAAGACAAAGATCGCGGCAACCGCTTCGCCGTCCACCTCGGCGATCAGCGGCTCTGCGTGTGGCCTCAAACCATCCTCCGGCGTCGCCATGAAGGCCGTCCAGACAGTTCGGTAGTAACCCTCATGCCGGATCACGAAGTGATCGCGCACGGAGGTCTCTGCATACATTCGATAGAGCAGTGGAATATCATTAAGTGTCCCCGCCCGCAGCTGCACGCCCTTCTTCTCTGCCAGGCGCACGTTGTAGCGCGTTTTCGGCTTCATGCTCTCGAGCATGTGCTCCTCGGAAGCGGTGAGATCCAGCAGCACCGTGTTGCGGAACTGCACCTGGCCATTGGAGAACCTCCAGCCGCGTTCGACCAACTCGCCCTCGAAATGACGCCCCGATGCCAGCTCGACCGCCCCCGGCTCTCCCGGTACGCCCCAGCCAAGCTGCACATCCGGATCGATCTTGAGGAGTATCGCGCTCTCCCGTTTCCCGAGCTGCTGCAAGTCATCGAGGACCTGCCGTCGAAGGCTCCCGTTCGACGCATCGAGCAGCGGTCCTTTTGGGGCATACAGGATGCATAACCGCGCGGTGAAGCCGCGCCGAAGCACATGCCTCTTGAGCACCATGGCCGCGGCCTGACATTCCCCTGCCGCCGCGGGCCACACAAATGGCATGGGCTCCCAGCCGTAGGCGGCTTTCATTTGCGCCCACTCCCACGTCTGTAACAGGTGCGGCTGCGGCAGGGCGGTGATCATGGCGTCCCATTCTGCACCGGTGCCTTCGAACGGCTGCATCTTCATTGGGTCTCACGGCCCGCCATGCGCCATGTATAGAGCTTGTAAAGCATGGGGTCGAATATTACATCCACTGCCTGCACAGCGCGGCGCAGCTGACCGCCAAAGCCGCGCTTGAAGCGATAGACGCCCCACAGGCCATCCTGGCGTGTCTCGAAGCCGGACTCGAGCACCGCTTCGTCTTCGTCCGGCACGCCCCACAGGTCGTACTCCTCGCAGCCATGCGCCTTTGCCCAAAGCATGGCCCTCCATTGCAGCAGATAGGCCGGCATGCGGTTCCGCTCTTCGTCGTTGGAGGCGCCGTAGAGGTACCAGGCGCGCTTGCCCTCTTGGAAGACCATTAGCGCAGCGAGAGGCGTGCCGTCGAACTCCGCCACCAGCAATTCGCACCCGCCGGGATGAAAGAGCTCATAGGCACGGCGATAGTAATCCGCCGAATGGACAGCAAACCCATCGCGCCTCCCGGTGATGTGCATTAGGCGGTGGAAAGCTTCCAAGTCATCCCAGGGATGGACTACGACCCCTTTCCTCTCCGCGAGGCGGATGTTGTAGCGGCATTTCTGCTTCATCCGTCCGAGGATGTCGTCCTCCGCTCCGCGCAGATCGACGACGACGGTGCGCGGCGGCTGGATGTTGTAACTGGAAGGGCGCATAGCTGGCCGCGCTGCGCGGGGCATCCCTGCGCCGTCCGTCAGAGGATTGTCCTGCGACTGCCACTCATCCGGTTCGATCTTCAGGAGGGCAGCGTGCCGCGCCTTGCACAGCGAGACCAGTTCGCCCCATAACCGATCGTTGCGAATCATCTCATCCAAATGAAGCACAGGCTTTGGCAGATATGCAACGCTCCGCCCCAGGGGCAGCCTCCGAAAGAGTACTTGCAAGCCGGAATCCTCGCACACGAGACGCACGGCCTCCCATCCGAAGGCAGCCTTGAGCTCGCCCCACTCTGCCGATTGCAGTATGTGGGCCTCTGCATGCCGTTCGATATACCGCTTCCACTGATCCAGAGTCACAACAGGCATGAGCCACGATACTCGTGCTGCGCAGCTAAACGATGGAAGTCATATCCTGCGCGGGAGCCTCGGTGATGGCCGCGCCAGGAATCGCCTGCTCCAGCAGCGATATCACCTCCGCCGCACGTCCTTCGCGTGCCAGAGCTTCCAGCTGCGCGATGGTTGCCGCAAGGTCGCCGCCGGCAACGCTGTCTTCATGATCCGACCGAAGGATGTCCGGATGAGCGGTGCGCAAATAGGTCTTGTCCGCCTCCCAGAGTTCTTCGCGCAGTTTCTCGCCGGGACGGATACCGGTGAACTCGATCTCGATATCGCGGCCGGGTTCCAGCCCGGACAACCGGATCAGGTCCTCGGCCAGGTCTAGGACCCGTACCTGGCTGCCCATGTCCAGCACAAAGGCCTCGCCGCCGGTTCCCATGGAGGCCGCCTGCAATACCAAATGCACCGCCTCCGGGATGGTCATGAAGTAGCGCTCCATGTCTGGGTGAGTAATGAGTACAGGACCACCGGAGGCGATCTGCCGCTTGAACAAGGGGATGACGCTGCCGCGGCTCCCCAGGACGTTCCCGAATCGCACTACGCAGAACGCCCGCCCGGTACGGCGGGCGGCATCCAGCACAATCATCTCGGCCAGCCGCTTGGTTGCCCCATAGACGTTTGCCGGGCGGATTGCCTTGTCTGTCGAGATCATGACCAACCGCTCGACCCCGGCCTCCGCGGCCGCATCAACGACGTTGCGCGTGCCAAATATATTGTTGAGAACGGCCTCTCCCGCGTTCGCCTGCATCAGCGGGACATGTTTGTGGGCCGCAGCATGGAACACGACATCGACCTGATGCTCTTTGAGCACCGCGCACAGCTGATCTTGATCCTTGATGTCTGCGATCACCGCCGCGAGGTTGAGCGCCGGATGATCCTCCTGCACCTCCAGGAGCGTCTCGAAGATGCTGTTCTCGCCGTGCCCCAGGATGACTAGCTCCGCCGGGTCCCAGCGGGCGATCTGACGCGAGAGCTCGCGGCCGATGGAGCCGCCCGCGCCGGTCACGAGCACGTGCCGCCCCTCCAGCGTGCCGCCGATCATCTCCTCGTTGATGCGCGTCGGCTCGCGCCGCAGCAGGTCCGTGATGTCCACTTCTCGCAGGCGACTCACGCTGATCCTGCCGCCGATCAGCTCATACAGCCCCGGCATGGTCCGGGATGGGATACCGCTGCGGCGGCAGACGTCAGCCACTCGTCTCACCACGGCTCCCGGCGCGGACGGGATGGCGATGATGACCTCGGCGATCTGATGCGCCGCCACGGCATCCTCCAGATCACTCAACCGGCCGACGACCGGCACGCCGTAGATCTCTTGCTTCTGCTTCACCGGATCATCGTCCAGGAAGGCCACGGGTGTGAGGTTGAGCTGGGTGGACCTTTGCAGCTCCCGCGTCACCAGGGCGCCTGCATCCCCGGCGCCCACGATGAGCGCTCTGCGCCGGGAGCCGGCTCGCGGCGGCGCCGATTGCTCCGCAAGGATGCGCAGCGCAAACCGCGATCCGCCGATCAGCACGAGCGAGAGCAGCCAGTCGATGCCCAGTGCGGAGCGCGGCATGCCCGGAACCACGAGGCCCGCGAATAGCAGGATCAGCATCACGCCGGATGTGAGCACGCTGCCCGTGGTGACGGCCGCGGTGATGAGCCGCAGCTCATTGGTGCTGGCGTAGATCCACATACGGCGATACAGGCCGAAGAAGTAGTAGGTCGGGATCTTGATCAGCAGGGCGACCCCGCACATGAGCAGCATAGCCGGGATGTAATATGGCAATTGTCCGACATCCAGGCGTAATGCGAAACTGCCCATCACCGAAACGATGGTGAGCATTACATCTCCGATCAGGAGATAACGGTTGCGGAGTTGCGGCCGTGCCTTTATCGCATCCACTCCAGGGTCGCCTTCAATCCGTCGGCCAGCGAGGTCTGCGCCGAATAACCAAGCGCCGCGGCTGCCTTCGCTGGATCCCCCAGCGACTTATAGATATCGCCCGCCCGCGGCGGATCGAAGGTGGGCAACGACGAGCCGGGGCACAACTGGTCGAGGACATCCAGCAGATCGAGCAGCACGGTTTCGCGGCCCGTGCAGACGTTGAACACCTGGCCGGAAGCGCCAGGATGCCGGGCAGCGATGAGGTTCGCTTGCACCACATCGCCCACATAGATGAGATCGCGGGACTGCCTGCCATCCCCGAAGATGGTCACGGGCAGGCCGTCGAGCCGCCTTCGGATGAAGATGGGGACGGCGGCAGCATACATCGAGTCCGGGCGCTGCCGGGGTCCGTATACGTTGAAGTAGCGCAGGGCTACGACCTCGAGCCCATACGCCTGGGTATACATGACGGCAAGCAGCTCGTCGGCTGCCTTGGATGCAGCGTACGGCGAGAGCGGCCGGACCGCGGTCTTCTCCTCCAATGGCAAGGCGTTTGAGTCCCCATACACGGCGGCACTGGAGGCAATGACCACGCGCCGCACGCCCGCATTGCGGGCTGCCTCCAGCAGGATGGATGTGCCTCCCACGTTCACGTCGAAGCACTCCTGCGGCTTGAGCATGGATTCGGTGACCGAGACGAAGGCGGCCTCGTGGAAGATGACATCAATCGCCTTAACCGCCTGCGCGACCGCATCGGCATCCCGCAAGTCGGCTTCCAGCAGCTCGAGCTGAGGATTCTCGGGCAGATTCTCACGCCGCCCGCTGGAGAGATTGTCGAGCACACGTACGGATGCGCCCTGCTGGAGCAGGGCGCTCGCAATGTGCGAACCGATGAAGCCGGCTCCGCCGGTCACCAGGTATCGCGTCATCTCACCGGCCCTTGCGGCTCAGCACCGTCCCGATCGTGCGCAGGACGATGGTGACGTCCAGCATGAGGGAGCGATGCTTGATGTAATAGAGATCGTATTCGAGCTTGATGGCGGTCTCCGTTACGGTGGCAACGTAGCCATAGTTGATCTGCGCCCAGCCGGTCAAGCCGGGCTTGACGAGCAGCCGTGCCCGGTAGAAGGGAATCTGCTTCTGGTACTCGGCGATGAGCTGGTCACGCTCGGCGCGCGGCCCCACGAGGCTCATATCGCCGCGCAGGACGTTCCAGAACTGCGGCAGCTCATCCAAGTGGGTGACTCGCAGGAACGAACCCACCCGGGTGACACGCTCATCGTTCTCGGCGGCCTGCTGAGGCATGCCGTCGGCCTCGGCGTTCTGGTACATCGTGCGATACTTGTAGATCTTGAATGCCTGCCCGCCCCTGCCAAGCCGGTCCTGCGAATAGAGGATGGGCAGGCCGCTATCCACAGCCGTGGCGAGCGCGATGAACGGAAAGGAGATCGCGAAAACGATCAGGCCGAGCAGGCCGCCCACGAAATCTAGCAGCCGTTTCACGAGGTCATAGAAGACGCTGACCTTGAGCTGATCGACGAAGGAACGGATCAGCCAGTCCGACTCGAGGTGGTGCACCGGCACGCGCTGCGTGATCTCCTCGTAGAGGATCGGCATGCGGCTTACTTCCACGCCGCGCTCCTGGACATCCAGGATGGTTTGGAAGGTGCTGCCCTGCATATCGCCCGTGATCGCCACGACGAGGTCGGAGACGCGGTACTGATCGACGATCGCCAGCAGGTCCTTGCTGGCCCCGATGACCGGGTAGCCCGCGTACATCTTATCGATCTTCTGGAAATCGTCGTCGATGAAGCCGATCAAACTGAACGGTGGCGGACTGGCATCGCAATATACCTTTGCCAGCGTCATGCCCGCCTTGCCCGCGCCGACGATCAGCACCCGGCGCTGCAATCCAGACGTGGTGTACAGACGGATATACGAAAGCCGCGTGACCACGGTGAAAACTGAGGCCAGGATGATGAAGGCGCCGACAGCGATGCGAGGCAGGGAAGAAGGGTCCTGGTTAAAGATGAAGACGAGCGCATACACCACGATGCCAATGAACGCGGCCCGCGAGATGCCGCGCAGCGTCTTCTGCACACTCACTGCCGTGTGGGCGTCGTAAAGCTCAACCATGAGCAGCAGCCAGCCTAGCGGCAGCAGATAGAACCACAACGGGACGTGAATGCCCTGTATCTTGAAGATGCGCTCGGCGCGCTCGATATCAACGCCCTTGGCAACCCATAGTTGCAGCCAGTACTGCTTCCAGACGTAGACTGCCAGGAATGCCGCCAGGGTGGAGGCAGCCAGATCACTGATCAGCAGGACGAGGCGATGCTCGTTCGGTCGCAGACGAAAGCCCGGGCGCAGCGGTTCAGCCATGGGAAGGAGCCCGCCCGGAGACCAAACTCCAGAGGAAACCAGCGCCCCATGATACGTGCATGGTCGCAATGGCAAGCGGCAGTCCCAGCATCAGGAGCGGAGAGCCGCGGCGCATGGCAGCCAGCAAACCGGCGCCTGCCAGCAGCAGGATATAGAGCGCAGTTTCCAGCAGCAAGAGCACCCTTGCTGGCGGCAGGAAGATCGAGAGAGACCCCAGGCCGATCAGGCTAGCCACGAAGACCGGGGGCAGCGCCTGCCTCCAGCGTAAGCTTCCCGGATGGCGCTGAAGCATCTTCCGTTTCCAGTAGCCGTATCGCCAGTATTGCTGCGCCAGTGCCTGGAGAGAGGCGCGGGCAATATACGTGGACCGGATCGCCGGGTCGAGCCATACCACGCCACCAGCTTTGCGGACACGCGTGTTGAACTCGTAATCCTCATTGGTCAGCAGGCTCTCGTCATAGCCACCCACTTGTTTGATCAGCCCGCAGCGGAACGATCCGAAGGGAACTGTATCGACCGGGCCCTCTCTGGAGCGCAGGCGATACAGCGCGTCCCCGACACCCAGCGGATGGGAAGCAGCTTGAGCGATGCCCCGGGCAATGAAGCCGTCGCCGCCCGGCCGGATGGACCAGACGCCTCCGACCACGCTCCCTTTGCCGCGCACGATGCCTTCCACGCAGCGCGTGGAATACTCGGGGATGGGGATTGAGTGCGCGTCCAGCCGGAGGATGATCTCCCCGCGCGCCGCGGCAATCGCGGTATTCAGCGCGGCCGGGATCGTCCGGCCCGGATTGTCGACCAGGCGCAGGGGCAAGTCGGGATGTTCGGCCTGGAAAGCAGAGATCGCCTGGCGAGTGCCATCCTCAGAGGAGCCGTCGGCGACAACGACTTCGATGCAGGAGCGCGGATACGTCTGCTGTAAGATGGCGTCCAGCAGCAGTCCGATCGTCGCCTGCTCGTTGTAGCATGGGACAACAATGGAGATCGTCGGTGGCATTCGAAGTGAGGTCTTCCGTAGCGTCGGGCGTTGGCAGGCAGCTACCTGTAAACTGCAAGTGCACCACGAAGCCGGTTCCGCGCCCCTCTGCACTGCGGAAAATGATTGTACCACCGCGCGCCAGCGCGATTCTCATGGTATAGGCGCGGAGGGGCCCGCCTCCAGGCAGGGCACACCCTCTTTGCGCAAACCCTACGCGGACGCCAGCAGCGCGATCGCCTCGATCTCGACGTGAGCGGCCTTGGGAAGCGCAGCAACCGCCACCGTGCTGCGGGCGGGCGGCGTGGCTGGAAAGAATTCCGCGTAGACCGCGTTCATCTTCGGGAAATCCGCCATATCCACCAGGAAGACAGTGGTCTTCACGACGTGCGCAAGTCCCGAGCCGCCCGCCTCCAGAACGTGCTTGATATTGGTTAGCACCTGGCGGGTTTCCGCCTCCACCCCACCGGCCACCAGCTCGCCGGTATTGGGATCCAGCCCCGCCTGCCCTGAGGCAAACACGAATGCCCCCGCCTGGATGCCCTGAGAATACGGTCCGATCGGCTTGGGAGCCTTCTCCGTCAGCACACTTTGCTTGTTATGGGTCATGGACATGGAACCTCCTATTGCAGAATGATGGAAACGCGCGTTGCAAGCCGAACCGGCGTCCGGTTAGCTGCCGGGTTTGCCAGCCGCGCCGCCAGAGTGACTAAACCCGCTTCACCGCCAGCATTGTCATATCGTCCGACAGCGGCAGAGCGCCCATGAAGGCCTTGACCTGGGAATCGATGCCATCCAGCAAGGCAGACGCATCTGCGTCCCTGTGACCCTCGACATTTTCGAGCAGGCGCTCATCCCCAAACATATTGCCCTCCGGAGAGAAAGCCTCGGTGATGCCGTCTGTGTAGAGCAGCAGTGCATCACCCTGCTCCAGTCGGATCGTCCGTTCGGTGATCGTCTCGCCCTCAATGATCCCGAGGGCGATGCCCGTGCGGGTCAGGCGCTCGATCTGGCCATCGCGGCGAATCCACAGCGGCGGGTTGTGCCCGGCATTGGCGTACGTGAACGCATGCGTGTCTAGATCCACGACACCGTACACGGCGGTCACGAACATACCCAGGCCCGCATCGGGGATAAGCAGGTCATTCACGTGCTGCATGGCTTCCGCCGGAGAAGGCGTCCGCACCACGGCGGCATGGACCAACGTACGGGTCAACGCCATGAAGAGAGCGGCGGGCATGCCCTTATCCGCCACGTCGCCGATGAAGATCCCCAGCTTTCTTCCGGGCAGCTCGATTACATCGTAGAAATCGCCGCCGACCTGGCGGGCGGTTTCCCAGCGCCCAGCCAACTGCCAACCCTCATGCTCCGGCAGGGTCTGCGGGATGAAGGCGCGCTGGATCTGGCGGGCAAGCTGGACTTCCGTCTCAAGGCGCTCCCGCACGACCATCTCACCCTGCAGACGATCGCTCTGGATGGCAAGGGCGGCTTGCTGCGCAATGCCGTGGATGATCTCCAGGCGGCGGGACCGGAACCGCTGCGCGCCCCTCGATTCCTCGACAAGGAGCATGCCGAACAGATCCGCCTTGATCAGCAGAGGCACCGCGAGCAGAAGGCATGAGCCGTCCCGCACAGGAGTTTCGACCTCCCTGGAAGGCCTCATCTTCAGCCAGTTCTCGGGCGTCTCACGCGGCCGGAGGGCGCGTGAGACGGTCCGGCCTCGCTGCCGGGCAGCATCCAGCATGGGGAACGAGCCGGCCTCGATGCGGCAATCCCAGAGCTTCCCGCGCACCGAAGCGGGCAGCCCGAACTCCTGGGCGGGGACATACATTTCGTCACTGGCATCCCAGAAATATAGCGCGGCGCGCTCGACGCCGACCAGGATGGGGATGGTGCGGACAACCGTACCCAGGATCTCGTCGAGCGTGCTCAGGCTGGCTACGGCCTGCGCAACCTGCAACAATGCGGCGGAGGCGTACGCCTGCTCCTGGGTCTGATCGTACAGGCGGGCATTTTCAATGGCAACGGCCGCATAGCTTGCGAAGGTCGCCGTCATGGCCTGCGCCTCGTGGCCGAATCGGCCCGCGCCGTGATGAGCCAGCGCGAGCATGCCAACGGGCTGCTCACTCACCCGCAGCGGCGCCGCCAGCGAGGAATAGTCCGCGTCAAAACCAGCCGCTAGGCCGGAGGGCCACATGGGGTCGGATGGCTGGCGGATGGTGGGCTGGCGCGCGGTCAGGATCTGGAGCAGCGTATCGGTGGCGTCCGGAGAGGCCTGCCGCGCGGCTTCGAGCTCATCGCGGTCGACGCCGTGCGCCGCGGCCAAATACAGCTCGCCGTCCTCGAATAGCCAGATCGCTGAAACCTCGACAGGCAGGTTGCGTTCCAGTTCCGTCAGGATGGATTCCAAAGCCTGATCGACGCTGACATAGTCCGAGAGAAGACCGGCCACCTCGCGCAGGCTCTCGCCCACGCTCCGGCGCCACTGCTCCGACCGGTAAAGATCTGCGTTCCGAATGGAGGCAGCGATGGTGCCAGCCACCGCCTCGAACAGGATGAGGTCATCCTCTGTAAAGGCATTGCGCCTGTCAGCCTGAATGTCCAGCACGCCGAGCACGTGCTCGCCGAAACTGAGCGGCACGCACAGCTCGGCCTGGGTATTCCTGGGCGGCACGGCCGATGGCATGTAACGGGGATCCTGGCTGACGTCATTGGCAAGGATGCTCCGGCCCTCGCGCGCCACCCAGGGGATGATGCCCCTCGCTTCGTCGAGTGGTATGGCATACTGCTGGAGCGCCCGGCTGCGCTTGCCGCTTCCGGCGACGTACTGAATGAGCCGCCGGTTCGAATGAACCGTGAAGAAGGAGACGTGGGGATAGCCGAAGCGCTCGTGGATCAGCTGCGAGGCGTCGCTCAGCAGGCGGTCCAACTCGAGGGTGGAGCTCACCGTACGGCTGACCTCGGCGACCAGCGTCAGTTGCTCTGCCCGCCGCCGCAGATCGCTGTACAGGCGCGCACTCTCCACGGCGCGGGCGATGTTATCCGCCAGCGCTCCGAGCAACAGGAGGTCGTTCGGATGGAAGGCATCGAGGCGGTTCGATTGCACGTCGAGGATGCCCAACACCACGCCTTCGAGCTTGAGGGGTATGACGACCTCGGACTGCGTCTCCGGGAACAGGTCGATATATCGATAACGCGGATCTTTTCGCACATTCGCCGCCAGGACGCGCTCTCCGCGGGCCGCCGCTTCGCCGATGAGCCCTTGTCCCAGTTCCACGTCGAAGGCAAGCGGCGCCGGTTTGGCGCCCTGGCGCGACACGCCCGCGCTGGAGCGGAAACGCAGATGCGTGGCGCCCGGTGTCAGCGTGAATATCGCAACATAGTAGTAGTGGAAGGTTTTCTGAATGAGTTGGGTGACCCGCCGTGCCAACTCGTCGGTATCCAGCACGGTGGCGATCTCGGCGCTCACCTGGCGCACCAGGTTTAGCTGCCCGAGCCGGAACCGCTCCACCTCCACGCGGTGTGAAGCATAAAGTCCTACGGCAACGACGCTCACAAAACTCGCCAACAGATCGAGCTCATCCGGGGTGAACGCCGGTCCCTGGCCGCGCGCAACTTGCAGAGCGCCCAGCAGCAGTCCCTGGTCTTCGATCGGCAAGGCTGCGAGCGCGCGCCGCTTGCGGTTCCGCGGTCCGGCGCGCTGCACAATGAGTTCCCTGCGGCGAACCGCGCGCCGCATCGCGTCGGAACGAGGCTTCGACGGAAACACGCGCGCCGCATCGCGATCGGGCAGACGAAACAGCTTCTCGTCGAGCCACACGCTCACGCGGCCGCGCAGTAGGCGGCCCGCCATGGCGGTAATGCGGTCGCGCTGCGCCGCGAGAGAGGTCGCGCTGGCAAGCTGCTCGCCCAGGCTGGCCAGCTCGCGCCAGCTCGAGAGATCGGCAGGCCGGTCTTTGGGGCCCATGCTAGTCCTTTCGCTTGACAAGCGTCAGGATGTTCTCCGACCCCGTGGATCGATAGTGGACTTCATCCATCAATTTGTGCATCAGGTAAATGCCCAATCCCCCGATCTTGCGTTCTGATAGATCGGCTTTGACATCTGGTTTGGCCGCCTTGGACACATCGAAGGTGATGCCCTGGTCGTAGAAGGTGATTACCAGGCGGTCCCGCTCGAACTCACACGTCAGCTCGAAGCTCGCGCCGGTCTTTCCGGCGTAGCCATGCTCGATGATGTTCGAGGCAGCCTCGTCGGCAGCCAGCTGCGCGGCGTACACGGCGTTGTCGTCCATGCCGGCCGTGCGAGCCGTCTCAGCGACGCGCGTGCGGACCTCGTCAAGATATTCGAAACTGGCAGGAAACCTGAATCGCGGCATCGACAATCAAAGGCCGCCTCAAGTACGTGTTGGGCGGCCTGACCTGTAATGATGAGCCTGAAATGCTATTCAGCCATCGACTAGAAGCTACCGACCGCTTCCAGGGGCTCCTCGTAGGTCTTGAACAGCTCGGTAAAACCGGCAAGCTCCAGGGCCTCGTGAATGCGGGCCGGGACGGATGCCAAGATGACCTCGCCGCGGTTATAGCGCTTGCAACTGCGCTGCGCGCCGAGCAGCGCCCGAAAGCCCGCGCTGGACATATACTCGAGCCCGCTCATGTCGATCACGAACTTGTAAACTCCCTTGTCGATGAGTCCATCCATAACCTGCGTGAACTGCGGAGCGGTCGCGCTGTCGACGCGGCCCTTGAGTGTGACCAGATGACAATGCTTGAATTCCTTGGTGGCGATCTCCATCCTCATCCTCCGTCCATGCAAGTGACCGGCATTCCCTTTGAGTTGCGGAATTATAACATGGGAGGGACATCAGCCTCCGCGCCGCTCTGCGCGGAGGCTGAATTGACATACGATGGCTTCTCGTGTATCCTCCTTGCGCCCGGACAGGCCCGGCGCGGCAAAGCCTTTCGAACCCCGCCAGGATCGAGAGATAGCAACGGTAAGGGAGTGTCTTTGGGTGCCGCCGGTCTCCTGCCCGGGCATTGCTGCATCGTGCAGCGCCCACCCTATCCACACGCGCGGGGTTGTGGCAAAATCTGCTCATGCGGAGTTGGGTGATTGCCTTGATCGCCGGCCTTGCGGGAATAGCGGCGGGCGTGGCGTACGGTTGGGTCATCAATCCGGTCAAGTTCGTCGATACGACTCCCGCCTCCTTGCGCGCCGATTTTCGAACCGATTACGTGCTGATGGTTGCCGAGGCCTATCACTCCGATCATGACCCGGAGCTTGCGGCCCGGCGGTTGGCAGTCTTCGGCAGCGAGCCTCCGGCCACGATCTCAGGGGCGGCGTTGAACACCGCCGGAGACGTTGGCTACGCACCGAACGACGTGGTGCTGCTCCAGGAACTGAGCCGGGCGATGCAGGCCTACCAACCGGCCGTGCCCACAGCGGGAAGCACACCGTGAGGCGCCTCCCATGGCAAGTTCTGGTCGCGTTGCTGGCTGGTATGGGCATCGGTCTCGCCTATGCCTGGGTTATCGCACCGGTGCGGTACGTCGATACCTCCCCGAACACTCTCCGCTCCGATTTCAAGGACAGCTTCCGCACGGTCATCGCCGCGTCCTACGCCGCCACCCACAACCTGGACCGCGCCCGGGCGCGGCTCAGTCTGCTCGGAGACGCCGATCCAGTGCAGGCGTTGACCGCGCAAGCCCAGCGCATGCTCGCAGCAGGCGACTCCTTTCAGGTGATCCAGAATGTGGCGCGGCTGGCATCCGACTTGCAGGCGGGTGAGTCGGCGGGCGTGCCTGCCTCACCGCATCCTCCATCCAGTACGAGCTCACCCATACCAACCGTCAGCACCACCGCGGCCCCGTCCTTCACGCCCGCCAGTACCCCTACGGAAACTGCCACCGACACCGAGCCGCCACCCACGGCAGTTCCCATCGTTACGGCGACTGCCCGGCCCAGTGCGACTCCCATCCCGACCGCGGCTGCGCCCTTCGAGCTTGTAAGCCGTGAGGAGATATGCAATTCCAACCTGACCAGCGGGCTGATGCAGGTATCGGTCCTCGACAGACATCGGCACCAGATGCCCGGCATCAAGATCGACATCTCATGGGCGGGTGGTGAGGAGACATTCTTCACGGGCTATAAACCCGAGATCGCGGCCGGCTATGCCGATTACGTGATGCAGCCCGGCGTGCTGTATGCCGTGCGCGTGGCGGGCGCCGGTTCGCCGATAACGGATTTGACGGCGCCAGCGTGCCCAGATACAGGTGGAGAGAGCTACATGGGCGGATTGAAACTGGTGTTTCAGCAGCCATAACAGAACGGGCTCCAAATGAAACAGAAGCGCACGAGGGTGTTAGACCTCGTGCGCTTTTTGCATCCCTGCATTGATTTGCGTTGTTAGTGATGGGTCAATAGCCCGCCGGGAGCTTGCTTGCCCAATCGTTCCCAATGCGGATCTCCATGTCAACCGACTGCGATGGATCCGGCTTGAACACGATCTGGCTATTGGTTGTGATCATGCCCAGCGGGTTGATCAGGAAGCGCAGCGCATAGAGCTTGGGAGCGTACAGGACTACGACCGTCTGATTGGATGCGCCGGTTGGCGCACCTCGTTCCGTCACCTTCATCCCCTGCGCCAGCAGGAAATTCCCGGTTCGGCTGTCGAGGTCCGGAACGGACGAGTCATTTACGACTCGCACCCGCGCCCCGTCATTCTGCATAAGCTTCTGGGGCTGGCCCTGGGCGATCGGACTGGTGGCGCCGCCTGTCGTGAAGATCGTGTCACGCAGCTCGCGGATCTTGTCCGGGATCGGCATGAGAATGCTGGCATTCTGACCGCCCAGCGTGACATTGCCGAAGTTGACCATGTGGTCGTCGATCAGTCCCTGTTTGATCTTCTTCAGCGGGATGTCTTTCACCAGCGCAGCGAGCTTGATGGCATCGTCGAGAGAAATATTCGTCTTCACACCCGCCGAGAACAAGTTGTAGAGCTGCGGGGCCTGCGCCATCAGGGTCGGGAAGTATTGCGGGCTCAAGACCTTGTCACGGATCGCCAGGATGAGCTTCTGCTGCCGGCGTGAGCGATCCACATCGCCATCCTTCGTGTGGCGCCCGCGGGCATACGCCAGCGCCATCTTGCCGGTCAGGTGCCGGATGCCGCAGCAGGTGAGCTTGACCTTGTCATTTCCTGAGCCGAGGCGGTCCAGCAGAATGTTCTCGTCATTGTAGATGTCCACGCCGTGGATCAGGTCAATGAAGGAGGTGAACGTGTCGAAATCGACCTGCACATAGTACTGGATGGGCACGCCCAGGAACTGCGACACGGTCTTCATTGCCAGCGCGGGGCCGCCGCCCGGGAGCTTGGCGCCTTCGCCGCTGGTCCAGGCTGTGTTGATGCGGCTGTATCCAAAGCCCGGGATGTTCACGAACATGTCCCGGGGCACGGAGATCATGCCGGCGGACTTCGTTACGGGATCAACGGTGAAGACGATGATCGTATCCGTGCACTGGGGGCAATCCCCCTCGCTGATGTCGCCGCCGCGCAACCCGAAGAAGACAACGTTGATCCGGCTGCCGCCATCCCACTGGGGATAGGTGACCTCCGGAACCGTGACAGCCTCCGGCGTGGGAGGCAGCGGCGCTGCCGCGGTGGATCCGTTGGAGACGCTGGGCGTCTCCAACGCACTGGGCGCGCCAGGGCACGATGCCGGACGCATGCCTGGCAGGGCCGTCAACTGCCAGCATGCGGTCAGGCCTTGCATGAAAACGAAAAGCGCGATGCCCAGCGCGACGGCAACACCCCAGAACACGATCCGCCGCACGCCGGTCTTGCCCGGAGATGAAAATCGAACATTCCGGGGAAACTTGATCCTGATGTTCCTCAGCCGTGCAAAGAATTTATCCATGGTTTACTCTGGCTTAATATATACCATATTCAACCCCAGGCGCTCGATGCCCTGCTCCGCCCAATAGCGAAGCATGGCGGATTCCTCCTCGATCGCCTTCATCATAAGCGGGATGGCGCGGTGATCCTCCAGCTCGGAGATGGTGCGCATGATGTGTATCCTGGCCCGCGGGCTGGCCTTCGGAAATGCCTCCAGCAGCGCAGGGGTGGCAGCCTTGCCGATGGAAGCCACCGCATTCACAGCCAGGATCGCTACAATGCTGTCATCATCGTCAAGCGCTTGGACGAGCAACGGGGCCACGTCCTCGGCTGGATGCGCAGCCAGGGCGAGGGCTGCCGCCGCCCGCACCTCCGCCGATGGATCGCCCAGGGCGCTCAGTAGCCAATCCATGCGCGGCGAGGTCATTTGTCCAAGTGTTCTGACCGCCCACCAGCGATGATCCGGTGTTCCGGAAGCCAGCAGCGGCTCCAGCGCCGGCAGCACGGCCTCCCCGGCGGCCGCCAATCGAACGGCGGCTGCCTCTGCCCGCGCCTCATCGCCGCTGGCAAGCTCCGCCAGGAGCTCCTGCTCCGACATCTCGGATCTCATTCACTTCGTGGGAGGTGGAACCGGCAAGCGGTCCTCGTCGGTCGCGATCCACTTGTCCCCCTCGTCGATTAGCATCACCGGTATGTCGTCCACAATGGGATATTTGCGCCCGCAGTCTTGGCAGATCAGCCAGGTATCCTTGTACAGCTTGAGGAATCCGTCCTTCTCGCGGACGCAATTCGGGCATCGCAAGATTTCGAGTAGTTCCTGACTTACCATGTATACCTCATTGCCTGCCCGGTGCAGCGCTGCTCCCACGGCAGTGGCGGTTGCGCTCGCGAGCATTTAGACCAGCGGGTGATTCTACCACGCAGCCGCGGCCCTCGTGCGGTTAGCTGTGCGGCGGCTGGCAGATGCCCTTGCGCTTGGCGTTCTTTTCCGGGTTGTCCATGCCCGGCGCGTATTCACAGACCGCCTGCCACGGCTCGTAGTGCGTTTGGAACTGGTCCTGGAAATGGACGGCGCCGTTCATCAGCACCGTGCGATTTACGGTCACATCCGCGCCGTTGGCCGCGTAGTCCGTCTGGGTGATCTGGCCGGGGCTGAGATCCGAGTTCTCTTTGAAGAGCGCGGCCGGCGCCTGCACGATGTTCTGCGGCCCTGTGGTGCTCCACTGCACGGTGCGGCCGTCGTAGGTCGAGTAGAACTTCCAGGTCAGTGATTGGGAGCTCGTATCGACGTAGGTCTCCATCAGGATCCAGTACGGCGAATCGTTCTTGAACTCGAAATCCACCAACGGGAAGTAGACCGTCGCATCCAACCCTGCCAGCGATGGGTCCAGGCCCCCCGGTGTTTCCTCATAGTAGGAGACGCGATACGCATGCGGCACCCGCTGGATAACGGGAAAACCAGTATGGAACACCGTGCGAAAGAGCGTGGTACTGACCTGGCATACGCCGCCGCCGACGCCTTTGATCGTGTGGCCCCCGTAGATGATGAGGGCTTCCGTGAACCCGTTGTCGAGGCTGACGTCGCCCAGGGTCTGCCCCATGGAGAAGGTCTCTCCGGGCGCTACCAGCACGCCGTCGAAGCGGCCCGCGGCGGTCGTGATGTTCTGGATGCGCTCCGCGTGCGAGCCATAGAAATAGGATGTCTGCACACCGTCTGGCAGGAGGCCCGTGATGCCAAGCTCCTGAGCGGTGGCCGTGTCGGAGACCTGGGGCTGCGTCACCGTGACGACCAGCGGAACGGAGTGCTCGCCGCGCAGCAACGCATCATTGATCGCCTTGATGCTGGCGCCGATATTGAGCGTGCGGCCCGTCTGGGATTGCGAGATTGGCTGCAGTTGACCCGATGCATCGTCATAATGGAAACGCGCGTCTGCCGCCTTGCGGTCGACCTGCGATTCAACGCCCGACAGCATCTGCTGCAATATCTGCGGGCTGAGGGAGACCCGCACCTGGCCGGATCCGCCGGCCTCGACTTTCTCCAGGCCGATCATGTGGGCCAGGACTTCAGGTTGGAACACCCACGGACCGGGGTCCCCCGCCTGCGCATCCGGCATGGTTACTTGCAGCGGCTGGCTCACGATCTGCCGGGCGCTGTCCGCCTCCGCCGAGACGTCCGTGAGCGCCGGTTGGGCTTCGTGGACGACCAGTGCCACCTCGCCATCCTGAAACTTCTGAAGCTGCCCACTGAGGCCGGCAAGCGTTGCTTCCAGATCGACCAGGCGCCCGGGCTGTCCTGAGATGGCCGTCACATTCGATCCGTCGATCTTCAAGCTCGCTTCGACCACCGGCTGATCGACCTGTTGCGCCAGACCCCGCAGGTACTGATATGCCACCCGCTGGTCGAATATAATGACCGGCGAAATATCGTAGCCGAGCGTCCGCGCGCGGATCTGACCATCCAGTGCAGCGAAGAGACCTCCTCCGCGGCCGAGCTGATAGGCTGTGCGCGCGCTAGCCGACGGATCAAAGACCATGCCGAGCTGCACGGGTGCCACCACCCACGCGCGGTCAGCTTCGCGAAAGACAACCTTTCCGGTGATCGGATAGGAGAGCGCCGCGTTCAGCTTGACCGCCGCCTCGTCGGGAGACAGGCCGGAGAGAGGAACGCCCGCCACAGAAACGCCGGGGAAGATCCGTCCTGCATACCAGAGCTGGTAACCCACCACCCAGGTAAGCACGAACCCGAGGAACAAGATCAAACCGATGATGATCGCTGTTACAGCCTGCGCCAGGAACGGCGCCCGCCGTGATATCGGATAAGCAGCAGTGGTCATGACATTATTATACTAATGGAGATCAGGGGAAGGTGAAGGCTTTCACGATTTCCGGTCGCTGGCCCGCCCACCGCGTGTGGGAGTAAGCGGGATGATCATGGGCGTGCGTGCTCGATAGTCCGCATAGGCGGCGCCGAACTCATGCATGAGCTTGCGTTCCTCGAACGCGGCCCCTACAAGCAGGTAAGCGGTCATGCTAAGGAACGCGACAAGCATGTTCAAGGTCATGACCGGTGTAAGCCAGAGGACCAGCAGGCCGAAAAGATAGAGTGGATGGCGGACCCAGCGGTAGAACCCGTTCGTAACCAGCCCGGATGCCCTCTCGCCCTCAAACATCTGCCGGAGGCCTATGAAAGACAGCGGATCGGTCTGCAGGAGCACGACGACCAGCACTAAGATGGCGCTCACCTGTCCCGCCAGCATCAAGTAAGACCAGGGAGCAGGCACACCATACAGCCGTTGGTCCGGTAGAACCCGGGCCAGGATCACGATGGGCATGAAAGTCAGCATCGACAGGCCGTTATAGGCGAGCCGGTACGCGCATGAGGCGGTTGCTCCCAACCGATTCCGAACGAAGGCTTTGACCGGCAGAGAAGCAAGCCACGAATGCACCGCTCCCCAAAGCGCGATCACGGCGATCAGCCAGAACCAGCCCATCTTCCTGCGGCCTCATTACTCCGGCAACTGCTTGCCAAAGCCGGGCAATTCGATCGTCTGATGGTCATATTGGACCAGATAGTATGGGAGCCACGCGACCCCGAATCTCTCGACGTAAATATCGGACTTCTTCGGCGTCACGCTGACCTCGCTCACATTGTTCACGGCTTCGCCCCACCGGTCGCTGATCTCTCTTGTCAGCAGCTCGCGTTGCTCCAGCAGCGCGGCAAGGTCGGCCTGATACTGGGCGACACTCTGCTCTGAGGCCTCGACCTCCGCCTTTGCCTGCTCGGACAGCCGGCGCTTGGTGAGTTGGGTCGTCAGGCTCTTCTTGCGCCCCAATCCCAACAGGTTGGCTCCCAGCTCCGCCAGATTCCCCAGCTCCTCGGTCTTCCGTTGGTTGAGTTCTGTCTTGTCCTGCTTGAGCTCGCGCTCCTCGCGGGCGAGCCGGTCCTGTAGTGTGTTGATCCGGCGATCGAGAACGGCGGTCGCTTTCGCAAGCTCCGCATCGCGCGCCTCCCGGGCGGCATCGGCGCACGCCTTCATGAAATCCGCCTGGCTGACGTCCGGCCCGGCGAACACCTTGACGGATGAGTTGACCCGCGCTTTGACGCTCGATGTTCGATAGACCCAGGCCGTGAAGTCCTTGTGCAGAGCCGTCATGCGCCGCGCATCCGTGAACGGCGAGCCGGTGCTGCCGAACAGCGCGCCGGGTGCCGGCGCCGCTTCGAGGTTCTCGAACGGCTCGGCATTGTTCGTGAAGTCCTCCCACCGGACGCCGCCGCTGGCAGGCGGATCTTTCAGGAGGCCAGCCCGCGTGATCGTCGTATCCACTCCCACGCGCCGGTCGAGGAAATGGATCTTGGCGGAGAAGATCAGGGCGGGACGATAGATGACGTGCCGGATGAGGGCCTCAGCCGGCATGGTCTGACCTGCCGCAGCGAAAGCCTCCGGCAGGCTGTTTGACTGCGGTACGAAGTACTCAGCAACATCCACCGGCAAAGCTGGCTTCGTCTGGCTGCCGGTGTCCGCCGGAACGGCACCTGGAGCCGCCGCAGGCGCCTGGGTTGCCCCCACCCCCGAGGCAGCCGCGGTCGGCATAACACCGGCAGACTGCGTGTCTATCGCGCTCGCCTCCGTGACTTGCGAGGCGGCGGCAGACGGTATCTGCACAGAGGCTGAGGCGCCGGCAAGCTCGTTCAGAGCAGGGATCTGCACACGTGTCAGCGGCCCGGCCAGGAAGTTCATGGTCCAGCGCGTCTGCATGACCTTTGGCTGAGAGGCATGCACATTGTGGAGCACGAATACGCGTTTGCCGAGACGGGAGATCAGGCTGTCAAGCTCGGCACGCGGCGTGACCCCGCTTGCGCCGGCAAGCCCATCTAGCAGTCTCTGCTTATCCTGCTCCGTTTGCAGCTTGCCTATGAACCAGGTGCCCGCGTTTGAGAGCGCCTTGTAATCTACATCCACGGGATTCTGCGTGGCCAGGACGAGGCCGACGCCGAATGCGCGCGCTTGCTTCAGCATGCGAAGCAGCGGTCCCTTTGATGCCGGGTTGGAGTTGGGCGGCAGATACCCGTAGATCTCATCCATGTATAGAATGGCGCGCAGCGAGCCGGTGCCCGATTGGGTTCTCATCCACGTTTCGATCGCGGAGAGCAGCAAGGTCAGGAAGAACATGCGGTCCGCATCCCCCAGATGTGCCAGGTAAAAGATGCTGTGGCGCGGCTTTCCATCGGCGGTATACAGCAGCGAGGCGATATCGAGCGGCTGCCCCTCGCGCCATGCCTCGAAGACCGGCGCCGCCAGGATATTGTTCAACCGCATGGCCAGCGCGGTGCGCTGCTTTGCCGGAAAGAACGCATCCACAGGGAGCGCGCCGAGCTTGTCGAACGGAGGCGCCTGGATCTGCAGGATCAGCTCCGCCAAGTCCATGTCATGCCCCTGACTCCAGGCGTGCTCAAACAGGTTGGAAAGCAGTACGTGCTCCCGCGACTGCAGCGGATCGATGTCATCCATGCCGACCAGCCCCAGCAGGGCGGTCACCGTGCTGGACACGCGTTCACGCAGCGCCTCCCGATTCTCGTTCCAATCCAGCTGCGGAGCGGCGAGAGAAGAGAGCACGCTGACTGGCAGGCCAGCATCTGAGCCGGGTGTATAGACGGCGAAGGCGACGGCATCCTTTAGGGCGGCGACGCGTCCCTGACCGATGCCCCACTGATCCAGTCCTTTGCGCCACGCGCCCGAAGCCGCCAATGCAGCCTGTTCCACGCTCTCACCTGCGCGCCGCGCCAGGTCCGGATCGATCCACGGCTGGAAGTCCGAAGGCGCCAGCTCGGGGAAGTGCAGGAGCAGGTTCGTCAGGTCGCCCTTTGGATCGACAATGATGGCGGGGATCTTCTGGAGGGCAGCTTCCTCCAGCAGATCGATGCACAGGCCCGTCTTTCCCGAGCCTGTCATGCCGGTGACGACAGCATGGGTCGTCAGGTCCGCCGGGTCATACGTTACGGACTGGCTCATCACCTGATTTGCCTCTGTGTCGAAGGACCGGCCCAGATAGAAATTGCTATCGGTCATGATCTCTCTCCTCGCCAGGATAAAGTCATAAGGTGGTAAGGCCGCGGGCTGGATCGAAAATGACACGGATGTTCTATGGCTCTACTGTACACTATCTTTGCCGAACGCGCAACGGAATTAAACAGCCCTGTTCCGCCGCCGGCCAGCGAGACGACGCCGACCTTTCAAAAACGATTCAGATGCGCGTCCGCCTCTTGCGCTGTGCGGGCATTGCAATATACTAGGCGCTTGATATTTCACTACGAAGGAGCAATGGAATGAACGCAAAAAAGGAGTCCGGCTCAGACGAGCCTCCCGGTCGTCGCAAGGTCCAGCGTTGGCGCGTGGCGGTGGTCGCCAACATCAAGGACGAAAGCCAGCCTCTCCCTCCCGGCGTTCCGGCGGATGCCTACGCCGACTTTGACCACATCGAAACCATCGACAAGATCCGCGCCGCGATCGAAAGCGATGGTCACGAGACAGCATTCCTGCTCGCCGACCAAAGCCTTCCCTTTTCACTGAAGAAGTTCAAGCCTGACATCTGCTTCAACATCGCCGAAGGCCTTGGTGGTGATGCCCGCGAGGCGCAGGTGCCCGCCCTGCTGGAGATGCTGGCGATCCCGTATACGGGCTCCCGTGTTTTGACCAACGCGATCTCGCTCGACAAGACCCTTACCAAGCGCATCTGGCGGGATCGGCGCCTTCCGGTCGCTCCCTTCCAGGAGTTCATAGCGGGCGATGAGGCGCTGCGGCCGGAGCTGAACTTCCCTCTGTTCGTGAAGCCCGCCCGGGAAGGCACCGGCATGGGCGTGGATCTAAAGGCCATTGTCCGTAACGAAAACGAATTGCGCGAGCGGGTGAAATGGGTCATCGGCAAGTACGACCAGCCGGCACTCGTCGAGACGTTCCTGCCCGGCCGCGAATTCACGGTTGGTATTCTCGGTCGGCCGAACGCGAAGGCATGCAGCCGCCACCCGGACTGGTACGACAAGGACGGTTTTCACCGTTTTCCGATCCTGGAGTTGGACAGCACGCGCTCGGTAACGCCCAACGTCTATGGCGGAGCCGCCAAGTCGAAGAGCGTAGGTGAAGAAGGCGCCCCCGGATACTTCTGTCCGGCCGATGTGGAGCCCGAATTCGCGAAGAAGCTGCATTATCTCGCCTGGCGGGCACACATCCTGCTGGGAGCGCTGGACGTCTCGCGCACCGACATGCGCCTGGATGCGGATGGCAACCCGCGCCTGATGGAGATCAACACCCTGCCGGGACTTACTCCTGACTACAGTGATCTGTGCCTCCAGGCGGCCGCCGAAGGCATTTCCTACAGCGACTTGATCCTGGAGATCCTTTATCTCGCGGCGACGCGCTGGGGCCTCCTGGAACCCCGTTCGATCCAGCCGGAGCTCGCCCGGAACTGAAGAGACGCAGGCAACCCCACACGTCGTCCCACATCACAGCATGATGCAGCCTTCCCCGCAAAGCGCGGAGAAGGCTGCTTTGTCTGCGCGGCAATGGGTCAGAGCCAGCATGATATAATCCTGCCTGCTCTCATCCACAATGGAGCGCATGTTCCACTTGGAGAGGTCGCGTAGCCTGGTTTAGCGCGCACGCCTGGAGAGCGTGTTTCCCGAAAGGGAACGCGGGTTCAAATCCCGCCCTCTCCGCTAAAACGCTCCTGGTTCGGGGGCGTTTTTCGTTCAGGGAGCAGCCGGTTGCCAGGATCCTGGCCGCCAGCAACAAAATACACACAGTCTCTACACAATATTTTAATTGCGGTATTACACCCTATGGATAAACTCCGATGTGGCGTCTTCCCCAGGCAGAACAGAAACCCCTGCCCGGCTGCAAAGCCCGAGAGCGTGGGACAAGTTGGCGCAGCAAGGCATCTTAAACACAATCGACAGAAAAAGGACTGACTAGTAATGGCAACTCGCCTCGGTTCAAGCAGCTCCAGACCGATGTCAAGATTCGGCGCGGGTCTCAAGGAGATACCTGCGCTCATCAGGAATCATACCGGAAGATGGCGCATCCTCCTCCCAGCTCTGGCGATCATAGCAGTCGCGGCAGCCGCCGCGTACTACTACGTGGCCGTCTATCGGCCAGCCCATTCGGTCACGGAAGTACCTTTGCAGACGACCAGTGCATTCAAGAGCGACTTGACTGTCAGCGCACAGGGAACCGGCATCCTTCAGCCGGCCACCGAGGTGCAGCTCGGGTTCGGCACAAGCGGAAAGCTTGCCGCCCTGAATGTCAAGCCCGGCACCCAGGTCAAGGAAGGTCAGCTCCTGGCGCAGCTCGACAACACCGCGCAACAGGTGAAGTACCAGGTGGCGCAACGCGCGCTGGCCGATTTCACCTCCCCGGCCTCGATCGCGCAGGCGGAGGAGGATGTTGCCACCGCCACGGACGCGCTAACCAATGCCAAGTATGCACTGATGCAGGTCATCAGCCCGGCGGTGTTCCATTCGCAGCAGGCAGTGCAGGCTGATCAGGAGGCGCTGAGTGCTGCTCAGGCGGCGGCCGGAAGCTCCCCCACCGCCGATCAGCAGAAGGCCATCGACGATGCCCAGGCCCAGCTCAAGAAAGACCAGGCGGAGCTGGCCGGGAACCTGATCTGGTACAAGGAAATCTACGTACCGCTCAACTACACGGTCATGAAGCCCGACCCGAGCAGCGCATCCCGCAGCCACCGTCCGGTGAAGATCGTGGAAGGACCGACGGACCTGGAGATCGAGCAATCACAGGCAAACTACGACGTGGCCAAGACTACACTCCAGCAAGCGCAATGGTACCTGGATGCACTCAGCGGCCGGGATGTGCCCGCGAATGCAGGCGGGACCAAGCTTGCGGCCTATCAGGCCGCGAAGTTCGCCGTGCAATCCGCGAAGGCCACCCTGGACGGGACCCAGATCTCTGCCCCCATGGCCGGCACCATCCTGACCGTCAGCGCGCAGATCGGAGACAATGTCGGATCGACCCCCATTATCGTCGTTGGCGATCTGGGCGGTCTGTATGTGAAGACGTATGTCAACGAGAAGGACTACCAGAAGTACCAGATCGGCGATGAAGCCGATATTGTCTTCGATGCCATGCCCGGTAAGACCTTTCAAGGCAAGGTGGTGCAGGTGGACCCTGGCCTCGATACATCGACCAGCACATCGGTGGTCAGCGGCCTGGTCGAAATGGACCCCACCGACGAGCACCTGCTGATGGGTATGAGCGCAGCCGTGGATATCATCGTTGCGCGGACCCACGACGCAGTGCTGGTGCCCTTGGCTGCGCTGCACGAGTACTCCCCTGGGAAGTACGCCGTGTTCGTCATGCGCAACGGGAAGCTCTCTGTGGACTTCGTGCAGGTGGGGCTCAAGGACAGCACAAACGCTGAAATTACATCCGGCCTCAAGGCAGGCGATGTGGTCAGCACCGGGCTTGTGGGAAACAAATAGCCATCGCCTTCGATTCCGGCAAAGATGCCTAATGCAGATCATTCGATAACGCACTCACATACTGGAGATATCAGAACGCCATGTCAACCACAACCAATTCGCCACAGTCTTCTGCGACCATGCGAGGGTCGAAGTCAAGTACCGGAACTGCGCCGCGAGGCTTCTTTGCGGACCCGCGCAAGCGCTGGGCAGCAATCATTATCGGCCTGATCGTCGTTGCGGCCGTCGCTGTCGGCGTGTACTCGCGCGTGGCGGCGAGCCGCAGTAATCGCGTCCAGGCATTCGCAGGCGCGGTGCCCGGAACTTCGGTCGCCCGACGCGGAAC
>DATKAF010000298.1:0-26822 GCA_035498395.1 Anaerolineales bacterium | reverse complement strand
TATTCCATGACACGCATGCGCAGGTCCTCAACTGACAGGCTTTCCATGGCCGGCAATGCCGTCACGGCCTGGCGTGCAGCGTCCTGCGGCCCCTTGGCATCCTCCCAAGCAAATACGCGCGCGGGGAACGCAGCCTGGCTGTCCCACTTGACCTTCTCCAGGACCGGTAGTACCAGGACCGGCTCCTGCCGGGCAGGGATGAAGAAGATCGTGGCGCGTTCCATCAGGCCGAAGTCCAGCCCTGTCAGCCAGCGTAAGTTCGCGCCGGGGATCAACGCCAGACAATCCACACCATTTGCCTGGAGCGCCTGTTGCACCTGTTCGAGCCGCCTACTTGTCAGATCCATTTTTTCACCTGATGCTTCGTCGATCTGGAGGGCAGTCAGACGGGACCGGTCGACCTGCCCGTTATCGGTTGCCGGTCAGGAAGACCGGGTCACTCGAACATGGCCGCTACTTCTCGTTGATCTGGCGGATGGGCAGCCTGGCAGCACTCCGCAGGAAGAGCGGGATCCGGCTGAGGGGCGCGTCGGACGTGATCCATTGTCCGCCATCCAGAACCCGATCGGTCCACACCTCCGTCCAGTGGGTCCCGGCGGGCAGGTACACGGGGCGCCCCGTGCGGCCTTCATGCAGGACGGGCGCGACCAGCAGATCGGGGCCGAACATGAACTGGTCCTCTACGCTGAAGCAGCTCTCATCCTGCGGGAAATCGAAGAAGAGGGGCCGCATCGGCGGGATTCCCTTTTCATGTGCAAGCTGCATCTGTGCCCTGATATAGGGCCGCAGGCGCTCGCGCAGGAACAGCAACTCGCTGAGGATGGCGTACGCTTCATCGCCAAACGACCACACTTCGTTCGGCCCTCCGCTTGGAATCGGATAGCGGACGGCCGGTTCGCGCCACCCGTGCAAACGGAAGATCGGGCAGAATGCGCCAAACTGGAACCAGCGCACAAGCAGCTCACGAAATTGGGGTGAGTCCGGATCGCCGCCATAGAAGCCGCCGATGTCCGTAGTCCACCACGGGATGCCGCTGAGTGCCATGTTCAATCCGGCTCGCACCTGAGCCTGCAAGGCCTCGAATGTCGAAGGAATATCGCCCGTCCACGCCGCCGCGCCATATCGCTGGCTGCCGGCCCAGGTTGCGCGGCAAAGCAACAGGATGTCCTGTTCGCCTTCCGCCTGCATCCCCTCGTAGAAGCCGCGGGCGTGCATGAGCGGGTAGATGTTGGCTACAGCCGTCCCATGGCCCAGGTGGAAGCGCAGGTTGTCAAAATGAAGCGGGTCGATCTCCGGCTCAGTCTCGTCCAGCCACCATGCTCTAACCCCATGCCGATAGTAGCCCTCGCGAGCCTTCTGCCAGATGAACTGCCGCGCCTCGGGGTTGGTGGCATCATAGATATGCAGATACACCGGCCCTTCGGGCTTGTTGTCCACGTATGGCATGAGCGCCGATATGCCGCGCTCCGTGCGGATGAGCAAGCCGCGCTGCTGCATCTCGGCGAAATTGGAACTCAGGGCATTGACGGTCGGCCAGATGGAGACCATCAAACGGACGCCCATCTCTTCCAGCTCGCGTACCATGGACGCCGGATCCGGCCACTTACTCGGATCAAATTGCCATTCTCCTTGGAGGCTCCAGTGAAAAAAGTCGGCGACGATCACCGAGAGCGGCAAACCGCGTCGTTTGTACTCGCGCGCCACCGAAAGCAGTTCCTCTTGTGTGCTGTAGCGCAGCTTGCACTGCCAAAACCCCATGGCCCACTCAGGCATCATCGGTACGTGACCTGTGGCGTCCGCATAGTGTTCCAGAATCTCGGCCGGGGTTGCGCCGGCGGTGATCCAATAATCCAGTTGCGTCGTCGCCCGGGCGGTCCAGCGTATGCCATTCCTGCCCAGCGCAGCCTGCCCCACCGCGGGATTGTTCCACAGAAAGCCATACCCCCGACTGGAGACCAGGAACGGCACACTCGATTCAGTGTTGAACTGAACCAGGTCGATCACGCAACCCTTTTGATCCAGGTGACCGTGTTGATGCTGGCCCAGCCCGTACAGTCTCTCGCCCGGATACGACTTGAAGCGGGCTTGCAACTCGAAGTGGTCACCAGCCACAGGCTTGAAATATCGCGGGGATGGCCAATGACGTGGAGCATCCTCGGCCAGGTATTCACTGCCGGTGCCGGGGTTGAAAAAGCGGATCGTGTTCCGATCCTGCGATGCCTCGGCCGCCAATGCACCATTGCTGATGGTCGCGTGGTTTGGGCCGATCTCGATTTGGGGTGTGGTGGATGGGGGCGCGAGCAGGGCCTGCGGCAGGTCGTCCCGGATCTCCGCATTCTCGGTCACGCGCACGCGCAAGCTGTGTTGCCCCCAGGGCTCGATCCGGACCGTCTGATGTCTCCATCTCCAGACCAGCGCCTGATCCTGTTGATCAAAGCCCATCAGAATTCAGTCCTTTGTCGCTTCCCTGCGAAGTTCCGGCGAGCGGCTACAGGCCGCGCGGGGCAGTCTGTTAGTGGTTTAGACGGGGGTCCAGCGCGTCGCGCAAGCCATCACCCAGCAGATTGAAGCCGAGCACCGTGATCATAATGGCAATGCCAGGAATGAACAACAGGAATGGCGCATTGAACAGATTATTGCGCTCTTCGCCCAACATCAGTCCCCATTCCGGCGTGGGAGGTTGTGCGCCCAGTCCCAGGAATGAGAGGGCCGCCGCGTCCAGGATGGCCGTCGCAATGCCAAGCGTGCCGATGACGATGAGCGGCGTCAGAGCATTGGGCAGGATGCGCCGGAACAGAATACGGGTGGAGGATTCACCCAGTGCGCGGGAGGCCGTGACAAAATCGAGCTCCTTCACGGAGATGACGCTCGAGCGGGCAACGCGCGCGTAATGCGGGATCGAAACGATGCTGATCGCCAGGAGCGTGTTGATCAATCCCGGCCCCAGCACGGCGACAATGGCTATAGCCAGGAGAAGGCTGGGAAAAGCCAATAGTACGTCCATCATTCGCATCACCACGCTGTCCAGCCAACCGCCTCCGTAACTTGCAACGGCGCCCAGCAGCGTGCCCACCACGATGGCAAACGACACTGATACGATCCCGATCTCCAGGGAGAGCCGTGACCCATACACAACGCGGCTGAAGAAGTCACGGCTGTTGCCATCGATCCCAAAGATATGCTGGGGTTGGTCGGCAGGACAGCCGAGCAGGTGAATGCACGGCGGGGTGTTCCGCTTGGCGCCATCCAGGATCTGGGCGGGATCGTACGGCGCGATCACGGGCGCCAGGATGGCCGTCGCCACCAGCATCCCGAGCATGGCGATCCCTACCACAGCCGAGCGCTTTTTGAGCAGATGCCGCAGCGCGTTGTACCAAAGGCTGTTGGGTGCCTTCGTGTAGACCTTGCTCTCGAGGGCTGAATCAGTTGCCATGCGGTGCTCCGCTATTGCGGGCGGACGCGTGGGTCGAGATAGGCATAAGAGGCATCCACAACGAGATTGACGACCACAAAGATGAGCGCAATGATGACGGTGAAAGCTTGGACGACGGAATAATCCCGCGCGAAGATCGAACCCACCAGGAACGTGCCCACCCCCGGCAGGCCGAAGACCGTTTCGGTCAGGACCGCGCCGCCGAGCAGGGTGCCGAGCTGCAAGCCCACGACTGTGACGATCGGCAGCATGGCATTGCGCAGGGCGTGGCGATAGATCACCACCCGCTCGCTCAGTCCTTTGGCGCGCGCCGTGCGGATATACTCCAGGCCCAGCACCTCCAGCAGGCTGGAGCGGGTCATGCGGGCAATGATCGCCATGGGGATCGTTCCCACCGCGATAGCCGGCAGGATCAAATGGCGAAGAGCATCTCCGAGCACCGGCCAATTTCCGGTAATGAGCGAATTGAAGACAACCATGTTCGATGCAAAGGTCACGATCGCCAGCGGGAGGCCGCTCAGGTTCTGGAGATGAAAGGTCGTGGTCAGCGGCGGCACGGTTGTGCCCGGCGTGAGCCGTCCCGAGGGCGGCAGCCAGAGCGGCGTCCCTTTCAGCATGATGGCGAACAGGTAAGCCAGCATCAGCCCCAGCCAGAACACCGGCATCGAGACCCCGAAGTTCGCCGTGATCATGGTAAGCACATCCGCGGCCGAGTTGTGCCGGGTGGCTGAGAACACCCCCAGCGGGATGCCGACGACCGTGGCGAACAGCATGGCACAGATGGTCAATTCCAGTGTCATGGGTAGACGCAGGAGCACAATACCGGTGACCGCCTGGCTCGTGCGCAGGGAGGTTCCGAAGTTCCCGTGCGCCAGGTTGCCCAGGTAATGAAGGAACTGCACCAGGATCGTATCGTTGAGACCCGTTCGCTCGCGGAACTGAGCGCAGGCCTCCGGCGTGAAATGCTCACCGAGCGCGATCATGCAGGGATCACCCGGGATCAGCCTGCCCAGGGCAAATGTGATGAACAGAATTCCGAGCAGCACCGGCGTGACCAGCACCAGCCGCCGAACAAGAAAACCCAGCATAACGCGACCAGCCTCTTCGGAAAGGAATGGGGCGATGGGGCACTGCCACCCTGCAGTGCCCCATCGCGATCATGCAAGATCTATACCAACACGCTGCTACTTGGCATTCAACTGCTTGGCAAAGTAGCCGCTGAAATACTCAAACACACCGGTGTTGCCCTTGTGCAACGGGTTCGAAGCATCCCACTGCACTACGAACGTTTCGACCACGTCATTGGCGTCCATCGGAGTGCCGTCGCTGAACTTCATATCCTTTCTCAGCGTGAACGTCCACTCCTTCAGGTCCGTGCTGACCTGGTAACTTTCGGCCGCTGCGGGCACCAGTTCGCTCGTATTGGGCTTGTACCAGTACAGCGTGTCGAAGATGTGGTAGCAGGGCCGCAGCGTCTCGCCGTCCGTCTCATCGGCGCAGTACAGGCTGATCGGCTCACCGTTCTGTATGAAGTTCAACTGATCCTGGCCCGGCACCGACATAAGGTTGAATTGCTCATCGGCCAACGGGCTGGCCTGCTGGCCGTCCACGGTGGCCTTGTAGGCGATGCCGTTCGTGCCGTGCGCGACGGGCACCATCGGTACATGCTGTTTGACCAGCTCGGCGACTTTGGCATACAGCGTATTGCGCTGTGCAGGGTCGGCAACCTGGCCGGCTGCATGAATGGCATCCACCAGATCGGGGTAGACATCGCCGAAGTTCTTCGATGCGCCCGTGAAATGGAAGTCGTAGAAGTTGGTCGGGTCAGGGTAATCCGCACCCCAGCCCAGCATGAACATCGGTTGTTCGCCGGCTGCGACCGAGGCCAGGAACTTACCGGATTCGATCGGCTCGAGTTGGACTTTCACACCGATCTGGGCCAGTTGCGACTGGATCTCCTGCCCCACCTTGCTCGGCAATGGCAGGTAGACGCGAACCACGTCGCGATAGGAGAGAGTCGTCGAGAAGCCGTTCGGGAAGCCTGCCTCGGCGAGAAGCTTCTTGGCGCCAGCTACGTCATAGTCGTACCACTTGAAGCCGTCTACGTAGCCCGGCACCATCACGGGCGGGACAAACTGCTCGGCAGGCAGCGACCCGGCCGGATAGTAGTTGTCCACGATGCGCTTCTTGTCGAGGGCCATGGCAAGCGCCTGGCGCACCTTCTCGTTATCGAACGGCTTGTGAGTGTTGTTGAATCCCAGGTAGAAGACGTTGAGCCCCGTGCGGGTCAGCAGCTTGAGCGAGCTATCGGCCTGGATCTTGTCAAAGTCATCTGGGCTGGGGTTATCAATGACGTCTGCCGTTCCGGCTTGCAGCTCCAGCAGGCGGGCTGCCGCTTCACTATTCCAGCGGATGATGAACTCCTTGTTCTTGGGAGCCGGTCCCCAGTAGTTGGGATTCGGGACAAGAGTCAGATGATCGCCGCGCACCCATTCCTTGACCATGTAGGGGCCGGTGCCGACCGGGTTGTTGAGCAATTCCTCCCCGCCGCCGCCGGTCTTCTCGAGATGGGCAGCGCTCTGGATACCATAGACCGGGAAGGCCACTTTGGATAGGAAGGCAGGATCGGGAGTGCAAAGGGTGAACTTGACGGTGTATTGATCAAGCGCCTCAATGGACTTGATCTCGCCGCCATAGCTGCAATCGGGGGCGGTGAGGTTGTACTTTGCCGTGAAAGCTGGGGCCGCCGTTGGAGCTTCGGTCGGCGCCGAAGGCTGGGCGGGGACTTCGGTCGGCGCCTGAGGCTGAACCGGAACCTCAGTGGCCGCGGGACCACATGCGGAGAGGGCCAGGCTCGCGATAACGAGCATGGCCATCAGGTAAAACAGACGGCTCTTCACTTCTTCCTCCTCAAATTATGATCTGGTGAGACGTGCTTGGCTTCGACTCCGCGTGAAAAAGGCGATTCGTATCAACTCGGCGTTCCATACCTCCTTTCCCAACGAAGCTAGTAGGGGGATTATACAGCGAATTTGTGCACGGCGGAACACCGGCGAGACGGGATGGCCCGGGTCGAATTGGAGCAAGGCTTGCCCACGAGGACATCAGAAACCAACCAGGCAGGATGGCTCTCAGCGGTGGCCGATTCCACGCCAGGTCCGTCGATTCGATAACGTTCGGCACGAGCAGCGCCTGACTAACGTCGTTGACACGTCTATTTTGCATGGGTAAAATAATTCACAAGTACATGTCGTTCTGGAAGACGGGAACCAGCCCGCGCCGGGCAGGCTCCTGTTCTTTGTTCCCAGCCCCTGTGTGGAGGACACATGAAGATCCTGGTTTGTGACAAGACTGAGAAGGAAGCCATCGAGCGCATGCGCGCGGCTGGCCTGGAAGTGGACGTCCGCGACGACATCACGCCCGAGCAGCTGCCCGGCGTGCTGCCCGCCTATGATGGGATGGTCGTTCGCTCGCGGACCAAGGTCCGGCAGGCGCTCATCGACGTCTGCCCCAAGCTGAAGGTCATCGTGCGCGGCGGCGTCGGCCTGGACACCATCGACGCGGAATACGCTCGCTCCAAGGGTATCACGGTCATGAACACCCCCAAGGCCAGTTCGGCATCGGTGGCGGAACTGGCGGTCGGCTACATGTTCGCGCTGGCCCGCTCCACCTACACGGCCACCAGCTCGATGAAGGCCGAGAAGTGGGAGAAGAAGGCGTTCGAGGGCGATGAGATCGGCGGCAAGACGCTCGGGCTGATCGGCATCGGCAACATCGGCAAAGAGGTCGCACAGCGTGCCAACGCGCTTGGGATGAAGGTCCTGGCCTATGATCCGTATGTTAAGGAAGCGGAAGGCGTCAAGCTCGTATCGCTGGATGAGCTGCTGGCCGGCGCGGACTACATCAGCCTGCACCTGCCGAAGACCAAGGATTCGGCGGGGATGATCGGCAAGGACCAGTTCGGCAAGATGAAGAACGGCGTGCGCATCATCAACTGTGCCCGCGGCGGCATCATCGACGAGGCGGCGCTCTACGAGGCGCTGACGAGCGGCAAGGTCGCCGGCGCGGCACTGGACGTGTATACCGAGGAGCCGCCGACCGACTGGAAGCTCGTCAAGCTGCCGAACGTGATCGGCTCGCCGCATATCGGCGCTGCCACGCATGAGGCGCAGGGCCGTGTTGGCGCCGAAGTGGCAGATAAGCTGATCGAGTTCGCAAAGAACATGCAGCCAGCGTAAAGCCGATATTCGAGAAGCGATAATTGAGAATCGATAATCGAGAATCGTGAGCCGTGAGTCGTGAAGGGTGATCGTCAAGCTGTCGCCTCCAATCGATTCTCGACTCACGAGTCACGAATCACGTTCTTATCCCCGGAGACCTATCCTGTGAAGATCTACGATGACCTGGGCATCCTGATCCCCGAAGTGTACCTGCCGAAGGCGGGCGTTGACCTGACGAAGTGGGCCGTCGTGGCATGCGACCAGTTCACGTCCGAGCCGGAGTACTGGCAGCAGGTGGAGAAGATCGTCGGCGAGGCGTCCTCCACGCTGAACCTGACCTTCCCGGAAGTCTATCTGGAGAAGCCGGGCAAGGACGAGCGCATCCAGAACATCCAAGCCTGCATGCGGCAGTACCTGCAGGCCGGCATCTTCGAGCCGCGGACGGGGCTGATCTATGTCGAGAGGAGCGTGGCGGGCAAGACGCGCCGCGGCCTCGTGCTGGCCTTAGACCTGGAACGCTACGATTACAACAAGGGCTCCAGCAGCCTGATCCGCGCCACCGAAGGCACGATCGTGGATCGGCTTCCGCCGCGCATGAAGATCCGCGAAGGCGCGGCGTTGGAGCTGCCTCACATCCTGGTGCTGATCGACGATCCACAGCGCACGGTAATCGAAGCGGCGGAGGCAGCCAAAGGCAGCCTGCGCAAGCTGTATGACTTTGACCTGATGCTGGACAGCGGGCATCTCACCGGCTATGCGGTTGATGAAGCTGTGCAGGAAAAGATCGTCGCAGGGCTGCGCGGTCTTGCTGATCCGGGGGCCTTTGCCGCGAAGTATGGTATCGGAGGGGAGAAGCCCGTGCTGCTTTTTGCCATGGGAGATGGCAACCACTCGCTGGCGACCGCCAAGGCGGTGTGGGAGAAGCTGAAGCCGCAGGTCGGAATGGACCATCCGGCTCGCTACGCGCTGGTCGAGATCGAGAACGTCCACGATGAGGGGCTGGAGTTCGAGCCGATCCACCGGGTGCTGTTCGGCGCGAAGAAAGACCTGATGGACTCACTGAAATCGACGTTCGGCAAGGACCTCTCGTATAGTCAAGTCCGGGACGCGGACGAGATGGTACGCCGGGTTGACAGCGCCAAAGGCGATATCCAGGCGGTTGGATTGGTCCGCGGCGCGGCGCGGCCTGAGTTTGGCGTGCTCGAGATCGCGCATCCCTCATCCAACCTGCCGGTGGGCTCCATCCAGTCTTTTCTCGACCCGTTCATGAAGGACGGCGGAGCGGAGAAGCTCGATTACGTCCACGGGGAAGATGTAGTCCGCCGCCTTGGCTCGCAGCCGGGTAACGCGGCCTTCTACCTGCCGGGGATGAGCAAATCGGCGCTGTTCAAGACAGTGATCCTGGATGGCGCGTTGCCTCGCAAGACCTTCTCGATGGGCGAGGCCTGCGAGAAACGCTTCTACATGGAAGCGCGCAAGATTGCCTAGTTGTTAGCCAGGTGTCATTCGCCATGGACCCTGCCCTGCGGGATTCGTGCTCTAAGCCTCTCAAGCGCCTGTCCGAAATCCTCAGCATAGGGAGCCGTGTAGGTCTCCCGCTGGCTTGTGGAAGGATGGGTGATCGTCAGGCTCAGCGCGTGCAGTGCGGGCCGCTCGATCAGGCCGGTGATCGACTCGCCGTACAGCTCGTCGCCGAGCAGCGGGTATCCCAGGGCGTATGCGTGGACGCGTACCTGGTGCGTGCGCCCGGTCATCAACTGTGCTTCGACCAGGACATTCGAGGTGAAGCGTTTCAGGACCTTGAAGCGCGTCTCAGCCGGCTTGCCGTGGCGGTGATCCACCGCCGTCCGATGCTTGTGACCTACGTTCAGGCGGAGCGGATGCCGGGCGGTCTTCTCGTCCCACGGCGGGACGCCGGCCAGTAGGGCGTGGTAGATCTTTTCCGCTGCATGCTGCTCGAACTGCCGGTTCAGCTCCCGGTGCGCCTCTGCAGTACGGGCGAAGACCATCACGCCGCTCGTACTCTTGTCCAGCCGGTGCACGACCCAGATCGCCTGCGCGCCTGTTCCCTCCGCAAACTCGGATTCGAGCAGCTGCAACAGGTATGGCGCGCCCTGATCCCAGCCATCCGGCAGTACCGGCAGTCCGGCGGGCTTGTTGACCACGATGATCGCATTGTCGACGTGCAGGATGTCCACGCCAGCGATTTAACCACAAATACGGCGGTGCGCGAGGCCCGCGGCTCCCGGTGATAAGCAGGCTGATTCACATCCTGCCTTAATCTAGTGCCGATAACATTGCTGCTTGTCTGGAGGCAGAAGACAACATGAAGAAGCTCACTATCCCATCTCTCGTCATCGTTCTCTCGCTATTGCTGTCATCGTGCTCGATGCACCTTGGATTGAGCGGCCTGCTCGGCAAGGGTTCGGACTCTTCCACCAAGACCGTGAAGGCGACTCACACGCCGCCGTCGAACGTCACAGCCATCAGTATCAACAACGGCAAATACCGGCCCAAGAACGTCGCAGTCAAAGTCGGGACGACGCTGACGTGGACCAACAACGACGATACGCCGCAGAGCGTCACGTCCGATACACCGGGAGTCTTCGACAGCGGCGCCTTGGCGCCTGGCGCAACGTGGCAATACACGTTCAGCAAGGAAGGCACATTCCCGTATCACTCCACCGGCACGGCCGAGGCGTACGGCACCGTCACAGTCACACCGTAGACGACCCGACAGCCGTTTTGCGCTCATAAAAAGAGGAATGGCATCAGGAGTCATTCCTCTTTTTGCTGTTCCTGCGGCGCCGAGCACCTGCTCGGGTTATTCACAACTGGTTGTTGGAGCCCCTGAGGTTGAATCGCCGGCAAAGCCTTGACATTGACGTAACGTAAGGGTTTATAGTAGCTCCATGCTCACGGTCAAGCAACTGGCGGAGGCGGCAGGTGTCAGCCCGCGCACCCTTCGCCACTACGATGCGATCGGGCTGCTGAGGCCGTCACAGACCGGGGCGAACGGCTACCGGTACTACGATGAGCGCGCCCTGCTGCGGCTGCAACAAATCCTGTTCTACCGCGAGCTTGGCATGCCGCTCACTGAGATCAAGAGCATCATAGGCCGCCGCGATTTCGATGTGCTCCGGGCACTGAAGGAGCACCGGCTGGTGCTAAAACGCGAATCGATGCGCATCGAGAAATTGATCCAGACCGTGGACTACACCATCCTGAACCTAAAAGGACAGATGCCAATGGACGCCAGGGAATTGTTCAAAGGTTTCACAGACGAAGAACAGCAGAAATATGCGGAAGAGGCTATGAAGATGTACGACCCGGAGACTGTGAAGGCTTCCGCCCGTAAATGGCAGGGCTACAGCAAGGAGCAGAAAGAGCGCATCGGTGCGGAGGGCGTTGCTATCTACGACGAACTGGTGGCGGCCATCCCCAACGGCGCGGCTTCACCGCAGGCGCAGGCTGCGGTGAAGCGCTGGCACCGGCACCTCGAATACTTCTGGACGCCGACCGACGACCAGCTACTGGGGCTGGTGGAGCATTACAATGACGACCTGCGCTTCCGCAAGAACTTTGACAAGGTCAGCCCGCAGTTGGCAGGCTTCATGCGCGAGGCTGTGAAGGTCTATGTGGAGAAGCGCAAGAAAGGGCAGTAAATGGCTCATGGAGCATGGTTCAGGTTTCATGGGCATCGGCGGCTGTACCTGATTTCCGAATACCCATTCATCCATGGACCAATCAACCATGATCCATCCTCTTCATGTCACCAGCAGCCTGTGCCGCGGGTATTTCTCGTGGCGTTTCTCTGCGAGCACGCGCCGGATACGGTCGAATCCCTCGCGGACGTCCTGATACGAAATGTAGAGAGGGGCGAAGCCCAGGCGCAGGTTATCGGGCGCACGGAAATCGGGGATGACGTTCATCTCGTCGATCAGGGCGCGGTTGATGCGGTAGCCTTCAGGGTGGCGGATGCTCACATGAGAACCGCGGAGCTGCGGGTCACGCGGCGTGCCGAGGCTGAAGCCAACCGGGTCGAGCCATGCATCCGTCAGCTCAATCGCGTATTGCGTCAGGCCCATGGATTTCTGGCGGAGCGCGCCGATGCCCGCTTCGGTGATCGGGCTCAACGCGGCTTCCAGCGCCATCATCCCCAGCACGGGAGGCGTACCGGCCAGGAAGCGCTGCATGCCGTCAGCCGGCTGGTAATCGAGGTCGAAGGCGAAGGGGTCGGCCTCCCCGTTCCAGCCCCAGATAGGCGAGACGGCCTGGTCTTGCAAGCGGCGGTTGACATACATAAAGGCAGGCGCGCCCGGGCCGCCGTTCAAGTACTTGTACGTGCAGCCGACCGCAAAGTCTGCATTGCAGCCGTCCAGATCGATTGGCAGGGCGCCCGCCGAGTGGCTCAAGTCCCATAGGACCAGGGCGCCGCGGCGGTGCGCCAGCTCCGTGACGGACTGCATATCATACAGATAGCCGCTCTTGAAAGTCACGTGCGAGAGCGTGACCAGCGCCGTATCCTGGTCGATGGCAGCTTCCAGCGCCGACAAGTCGGGAGTTATATCGTCGTCCCGCGCCGTGATGCGGACGATCTCGTGGCGGTTTCCGAGTAGCTCGATAATGCCTTGCAGGATGTACAGGTCGGAAGGGAAGTTGAACGTGTCGGTGACGATGCGGTGCCGCCGGGGCCGCAGGCGCAACGCCGCAACTGCCAGCTTGAACAGGTTCACGGAAGTCTGATCGCCGACGATCACTTCGCCAGGAACTGCGCCGAGCAGGCTTGCCAGCTTATCCCCTAGGCGCTTCGGCGCTTCCCACCAGCCGTCGTTCCAGCCACGGATCAGGCGGTCACCCCACTCGCCTCGGATGACCCGCTCCATGCGCGGGACCACGTCCAGCGGCAGCCGCCCGAGCGAATTGCCGTCCAGGTAGATTAGGTTCGGCTCGGATATCTGAAAGAGACTCCGATAACGGGCGAGCGGGTCGTGCCGGTCCAGCTCACTGGCATACTCACGCGATAGCCTGTCCATGCCATTCCATTCCTGCCCCAGTCTCCGGTGCCATCTTGTCTCCCCTCACGGGAAGATGGCTTTCGTTACGGCTGGTATTTCGCGGCGATACTCTCCAGCCCATCGTAGAACTGCTTCCACTCCGCTTCACTCAGACGCGCCGCGGGGTGCAGCAGGAGGTAATTAGCGGGCGGCATGTTCCGCTCGTAGTAAACCTCACTGAACTCATCTACATACTGCCCCTGGGAGCGGTTCCAATCGGAGAAGTTCAGGCGGCGGCGTCTTTCGGCTACGTCATTGTACACGAGCCACGAGATGGGCGCTATGTTGCTGTACCACTGCCAGGCCGTTTCATTGCTGTGACAATCGAAACAGGCCCGCTTGGCCAGGGCGCGCGTCTGAGGATTGTTCCAGGGCGGTTCTGATGTAACCGGCGGGTTCACGTGCTTGCGTCCATAAGGGCTGAGCTGAATGAGCAGCAACGCTGCCAACAGGACCGGGATGGCAATTCCGAGAATCTTCTTTATCATTATGCTCTCCTGTAAGACTGTATGTCGTCCACGGGTGAGATGCCCGGCAGGATCTGTAAAGGAGCATAGTAGGCCGCGAGTCCGCCGCAAATCTCTCCGGCGCGATCCTCGAATTTACCAAGATCATCACCTTGCCAGCCATGCAACTTGATTCCGGCACCCGCCAGGCTGGCAAGCGCCGGAACCGTATCGACGCCAACAACCGCGTGGCGCTCTTCCGCTGTCTCATGAAACCGCCAAACCAGGGCCTCCGGCAATGGTAAAACAGCCTCATCGGTGTGATGGTAAGTTAAAAGATGCTCTGTTGCACGTTGAAAGCTTGGCAAATCCCACGGATCTGCTGAACACTCAAACGTTCTCCGGCCTGGTCGTTGCACAAATCCAAGTATTCGTACTTCGCGGCAACCTCGGCATACTCCACGCGATCGGCAGCCCGTTTAACGGATACATCAGAACGGGCCATCACGCCATGCTTGACCCAGAGAACGATCCTGCATCGCCGCAGGCCCTGGACCGTTTCGGCCATCAATTCGCGCGAGCCCGGTAGTTGAAATGGAACCACGGCAATTCCTTCCGGCAGATTGACAATGGTCTCCGGCTGCCACCGCAGCAGGTTTCCATTCAAAAGCTTCTCATCCTGAAACCGCGGGATGTGACTTAAGTAGGTGAGATGCACCGGCTGCGCGTGAACGACCGCGTGAAAATTGGACCCGCTCATATGTATCTGATCGCGGTGGACCGCGAGGTGCGAGTTGAACTCGCTCGTGAGCTTCTCGAATCGACGCTGATATGCTGTATACAGCCTGGCCGTCTTCCCGCCTGTATTCACGGTCAGGAACGCAATGCTCGCGGTTGGCTCATCGAGCAGCTCGCGCAGCCGCCGCCCGGAACCTGTGACGAGGAAACTGGAGCCAGCGAGCTCTGGCACTGCCTCAGGCAGCTCTATCTCATCAATGACCGGGAAGCGGCCCCTAGGATCGACGGGCCAACGCATGCAAACAGAGATATTGCCAGCCGCCCCTTCGGTCGCGCCCATCTCGGTCAGATGCCTGCCGGCTTCGCCCATCATCTTGAGCAGATCATCCAAGTCGGGGAAAGGAGGTTGTAGCATGCCTAGTCCTGATCTTCCATTCCTACGGAGGGTATATCTTAACGACTATCGCCGGCAACTGGTACAACGCATGGGCCGGCATGAGCTGTATGACGTCCCGGTTCTGAGAGAAAGTCTGTAGCGTCGAGCACGGCTGTCGAACGAGCTGGGCGCTATCCTGCATGCACACGCGATGCAGGAGTCGTCATGCTGGCACGGGATCTGCAGAACCAGATGGGCGGCTGCCATCCGCGCTATCCATCACCCTACGCGAATCATCCTCATGCCTCTTCGACTCCACCTGACTCATGGCGTACTCGGCGAGAGCCGTGATGGTAAGGCTGGGATTTACTCCGGGGTTGGCAGGCATGATCGAGCCATCAACGATGAAGAGGCCGGGATAGTTGTGTATCTCGAAGTGGTGATCGACCACACCATCGGAGGCATCGGCGCCGACCGGCGCGCCGCCTAGGATGTGGGCCGTCGTCGGCAGGCCGAACAGGTTCTCTCCCAAGGAGCCGAGGGCGATGCCGCCCGAGCGCCGCGCAAACTCGCGGGCCAGCTCGTGCGTGCCTTTAACCTGCGCCGGTATTTCATAGCCGCGGACGGGCTCTGCGATCATCCCGCGCCGGAAGAGCGTGAAGCCGCTGCGGCCAATCCGAAAACGAAGCCGGTTATCCGCGCGCTGCATGACCAGGATGATCGTGAGGTTGCGCGCCCAGCCGGGCAGGAACAATGCCTTTGCGAAGTCCATCGGATGCGCGATTGCCCATCCGATGAAGCGCAGCACACGCACCGGAACACTCACGTCCGTATCGATCAGGGGTGCGGCGAGAAAGCGCATCAGGGATGAGCCGGCCGGATAGCGCACGGGCTCGATGCGCGTGATCGCATCCGAGTTGTAGACCGATGAGATCGCAACGCCCTGGGAGTAATCGATATCGGAATGGCGCGCGACTGAGCCAAGCAGCGCCTCGGAGTTGGTGCGGACCATCTCTCCGAGCTGCGGGGAGAGGCGCGGCAAGGACTTGCGGACGTCTCGCAGGTTCAGCAGCAGCCGCATGGTCCCCATGACCCCTGCCGAGAAGATGACGTTCCTGGCGCGCACGTTTCGGGCTTTGCGAGACAGCACGCTGGTGGACCGGCGAAAATGGACCTCATAGCGCGCACCGTCGGATTCCTCCGCAGGCACCGGCTTCACATCGAATACTTTCACCTCCGCAATCAGCTCCGCGCCGGCTTTCTCCGCAAAATAGAGATAATTCTTGGGCAGGGTATTCTTGGCATTGTACCGGCAGCCGACCATGCAGCCGCCGCAATGGATGCAGCCCGAGCGCGCAGGCCCGCTCCCCCCGAAATAGGGGTCAGGAACGAGCTTCCCTTCGTCACCGAAGAACGCGCCTACTTCGGTGGCCCGGAAGGTGGTAGCCATCCCGGCTTCGGCGGCGAACTGTCGGAAAAGATCATCTGCCTTCCACAGCTTTGGGTTGGGAGCGACGCCCAGCATGCGGCGCGCCGTCTGGTAGTGCGGCTTGAGCACCTCGCCCCAAGGCGTACCTCGGTTCCAAGCCGGCGTGGCAAATGTCTCATCGGTGGGGATCTCAAGGACGTTCCCATAACCGAGGCTGCCGCCGCCCACGCCCGCGCCGTGCAGCACCATGACGCCCTTCAAGATGCTCACTTGAAGGATGCCGTGCGCGCGGATCGCTGGCATCCAAACATATTTCCAGAACTGCCAATTGCTCCTGGCAAAGTCGCTGTCGGCGAAGCGCTTGCCCTTTTCAAGGACAAGCACGGTATAGCCCTTCTCCGTAAGTCGCCTGGCAGACACGCTCCCGCCGAAGCCCGAGCCGACAATGACGTAATCGTAGGTTTTATCCATGGCAGCCGGTCAATCCCCAGATCAATGATACGGATTCCAAGCCATTCGCAAGTGACCTCTAGTACTTGTAAAAGCCTCTGCCGCTCTTGCGTCCCAGGTATCCGGCATCAACCATCTTCCGCAGCAGCGGAGCGGGACGATACTTGTCCTCGCCAAGGTCGCGCTGGAGGACGTCCATCACATCCAGCACAACGTCGAGTCCGATCAGATCCGCGAGTGTCAACGGGCCCATCGGGTGGTTCATGCCGAGTTTCATGACGGTATCGATCGCCTCCGCGGTGCCAACGTTCTCCTGCAGGGCGAAGATCGCCTCATTGATCATGGGACAGAGGATACGGTTGGAGATGAACCCGGGGGAATCGTTGGCCTGGACGGGCTCTTTGCCCATCGACTTGCAGACACCCATAACCATCTGCGTCGTCTCATCCGAAGTACCGAGTCCGCGGATCACTTCGACGAGCTTCATGAGCGGAACCGGGTTCATGAAGTGCATGCCGATCACCTTGTCGGGCCGCCGCGTGGACGACGCAATCTTCGTAATGGAGATGGAGGAGGTATTCGATGCAAGGATCGCATTCGAGCGGGCGGCGGCATCCAGATCGTGGAAGATCTTGAACTTTAGCTCAGGATTCTCCGTGGCAGCTTCGATCATTAGGTCTGCGGCACCGGCGGTATCGAGATTGCCGACGTAGTGAATTGCATCGGCCCGGTCCCTCTGCTCCGCGCTAAGGTTGCCCTTCTCGACAAGCTTACCGGTCGACCTGGCAACCGCCGACCTGCCCCGTTCGAGGGCAGCCGGCAACACGTCCATGCAACTGACCTCGTAACCAGATGTGGCAGCGACCTGCGCGATCCCGTTGCCCATCGTGCCCGCGCCGACAACAAAGATGTGCTTGATCTCCATGGCTCTCCTTGGCGACAGTGTGCATCAGCGTTGCGATACCGCGTTCAACGTGGCTGGCTGGATTGCCAGGCTTGTAGAGCCTCCTGCATCTGCTGGATGTGGTCAGGGATATGACGAGAGTAGATGTCCAGCCACGTGTCGAATGTGTATGGCCCCTCGATCTCCGGATGCCAGACCGAATGGACAAAGATCTCATCAGGCTGGCGCTTGATCAGGTCGTATGTGGTCTGCCGCGCAAGGCGGATAATGTCGAGGGAGCATTCCACGTCGTGGTGCTGGTAGTCCAGGGCCGAAGCCCAGCTCGCTTCATCGTAGCCCATCAGCAGGCTGCCGGGCTCGGCGATCAGCTTTCGCACTCGCAGCGCCGCCATGGACTCGCTATCCCCCATGTGAACGAGGATCTCGTGTACCGACCAACCCATAGGCGACGGCTTGAATTCCCATACCTCGCGCGGGATCTGCGCGAGCGCCGCGCTTAGCAACCCGTAGCCGCGGCCGTATAGCTCGATCTTCGCGTTACGCTCTTCCTTGTTCACGCTCTCCTCCTTTCCAAGGCTGAGGTCTACGCCTCTCTCTCGACAGCCATTGCAACAGCCTCGCCTCCGCCCAGGCAAAGAGATGCTATGCCCCGTTTCAGCCCGCGGTCTTGCAGGGCGTAAAGCAGCGTGGTCAGCAAGCGGGCCCCGCTCGCACCCAGCGGGTGACCCAGAGCGATGGCGCCTCCATTCACATTCAGCTTTGTCCAGTCCCAGCCCTGGTCGGCAAGGGCATAGCCGTCCGCTAGTACCTGCGCGGCGAACGCTTCGTTGAGCTCGACCAGATCCACGTCCGAGAGTTTCCAGCCGATCTTTTCGAGCAGCCGGGGGATGGCGCGCGCCGGCGCGGCGAACAGGAACTTCGGCTCGACCGCCGCCTGGGCGTAGCCGACCACGCGTGCCAGCGGCTTCAATCCATGGCTATCGGCGTAGGCTCGGGAAGAGATTACCACGGCAGCCGCGCCGTCGTTCATGCTGGAAGAATTGCCGGCGGTCACCTTGCCCTCGGGCTGGAACGACGGCTTCAGCTTCGCCAGCGTCTCCAGCGTCGTATCCTTGCGCGGGCCCTCATCGGTCTCGATGATGGCGACATCGCCTTTTCGATTCGCGATCTCCACCGGAGCGATCTCAGCACGGAACTTTCCCGCCTCCTGCGCGGCGACCGCCTTCTGATGGCTCTCCAGCGCGAAGCGGTCCATGGCCTCGCGCGTCACCTCACACTCGTCGGCGATGAACTCGGCTGCATGCCCCATGCCCCACTGCTGGAAGGGATCCCAGAGTCCGTCGTTGAGAAGCGCATCGGTCAGTTGCTGGTTGCCGTATTTGAGCTCGCCCATGCGGCCGGCGATCAGATACGGCGCGCGGCTCATCGATTCGAAGCCCCCCGCGACAAACAAATCGGCATCCCCGGCGCGCACGGCCTGGGATGCCAGCATGGCGGCTTTCAAGCCGGAGCCGCAGACCTTGTTCACCGTTGTGGCTCCGACGTTTGCCGGGATTCCCGCCCCGATACCTACCTGCCTGGCGGGAGCCTGGCCTTCGCCGGCCTGGACCACATTCCCCATCAGCACTTCATCGATGTCTGCCGCAGCGATACCGGCCCTTTCCACTGCGGCTTTCACCGCAATGGAACCCAGCTTCGTCGCGGGCAGGCTGCTCAGCGCCCCCTGGAACTTTCCGACCGGCGTCCGTGCAGCCCCGAGTATGACTGCGTCGTTGGCTTTCTCCATCTGCTCTCTCCTTTGGCGTGGAGTGCGGCGATGCGCTCCAATTATAGTCGTGCTGTAGAGGTCACCTGGCTCCTTCGGGCTGTGCAAAGCTCAGCAGCCACTGCCCGGGCGCGGTCTCTTCCAGTTTCGTGTCCGGCGTCACGACGATGATCCACGTGTGGCCGGGCTCAAGCGGCATCAACTCGCCGTTGCTGTCCACAAACCGGATCGGGCGCACACCGCCGCGGTCGTCCTGCTCAGTGCTCCACTTAATCTTAAACATACTGCCGCCGCGGAATAATACGGCCCGACCGGTTTTCCCTTCATCTAAATGGATATCCAGGTTGGTGGGAGAGACCACCTCGTGCTCGGCGTAGAGCACGATCAAGTTCTCCACATGGAGCTGCCTGCCGGTGAGCCGGTCGGCATCAGGATGCAGCACGCCGGCCTGGTCGTATTCGGAGGTGTCCACATAGCGCAGATACGACTGTGAAAGAGGGTCATAGGCCCAGCCCGATTGGTTCTGGTAGGCAATATACACCTTCAGCAGGGAGGCGGAGGAGCCGCCCGATGGCGCATCGGCGGAATACGTGTTGCTGGCGTAGTTGAACTTTGAGCCGTTGGCCTTCAGAGTCTGCTGCGCCACCGCGTGCATCTCATTGAGGTCCATCATGTAGCCGCCACCGGCCAGCTCGTGGAAAACCATGTGGCATTGCGGCAGGCGCGCTAGCACCTCCTCAGATGCGAAGGCGTAGATCAGGCAACTGTTCTTGAAGTAACCTGCGATGTAGCCATAGATGAGCCGCCCTGAGCGAACCGGCCCAATCTGAGCCAAGGGCAGGGCGGCTGCTGGAGGAGCTGAGTAACTCGCTACCAGGCCTGCATCCACCGTACGGTCATCCGATGCGACGGAGACGGATGCGCGTCCGCTTGCCGGGTCGGCGTCACTATCGGTTGCATCGTCACCGACGCCTGCCTGGGTGAAGTCGAAGCCGTGCGGCTTGACGAACTCAACGGAGTAGTTTCCGGGTTGCACATTGAAGCCGTAGTAGCCATTTGAATCTGTGCTCGCGCGCTGGATGAGGTTGCCTGCGGCGTCGTAGAGGTTCACACACATGCCGCTGATGCCGCCCTCCCATGCATCTTGGATGCCATTGCTGTTCGCATCGAGCCAGACGCGGCTGCCAAGAATGGTGGCTGTCTGCACGAAGGGACCGGCGCGCGTCTCGCACCCGCCGGTAACGGGGACTTCAGACCTCGGCCACTCACCGTAGAAGACCGCCAGGAAACGAGTAGCGCCCTCCGTGATGTAGAACTCGTAGACAAACGGCGCGAAGGACAAGCCTGCCTGCGGGCGGGCCGTTGCAGGGAAGTGGGAGATGGAGACCAGGAGCGCGGGAGTCTTAAGCAGCCGTCGATCAGCGACCGGCAGACCCGTCAGCGGGTTGACGCCCGGCGGAAACGCAAGCTCCGGCGTGCTGGTTGGCGTGACCATGGGATGCGGAGTTGTCTGGGCTGTCGGTGCGGGCGCGGGCGATGGCGGCGCGGGCTGGCACGCGGCCAGAAGCAAGGTTGCACAGATCGACACAACGATCAGCCGCATAGTGCTATCGAGCCGGGCGTGCTCCTGCCCGATCTTCAGACATGGTGCATATTCCGGATCGTGCGGTTAGCGCGCCTCACCTTCGGGCGCGGCATATCCCACGAAATAGGTGCCCGGCGCCTGCTCTTTTACCGCGCTGAACGGGGTAACGATGATGACCCAGGTGTGTCCGGGCTTGAGCGAGGCCCGCGAACCGTCGCCATTCAGGAATTGGATCGGACGTCGCAGTCCCGTCTGCTTCTCGTAATCGCCGGCGCGCGTGCTCCACTTGATCGGGAACATCTGCCCGTCGCGGAACAGGTAGGCATAGCCGGTGTTGCCCTCGTCCAGATGAATGTCGATGTTGGTCGGAGAGACGACATCGGTATCCGCCATGAGCACGATGACGTTCTCGAAGTGAAGCTGGCGGCCCGTCAGGCGGTCTGAGTCAGCGTGCAGGACGCCGGGCGCGTTCTTATCTGCCATATCGACGTAGCGCAGGTAAGCGCCGTAGAGTGGGTCGTAGAACCAGCCGGATTGGTTCAGGCTGGCGAAGTTTACATGGATCTCGGAAGCTGGCTTTCCATCTGCCGGGACCGCGTCCGAATACACATTGCTCGTGTAATTGAACGGCCTGCTGGCCGTATTGCGCGCGTTCTCCTCGGCAATGGCTTTGAACCGGTCGAGTTCCAGCATGCTGCCGCCGCCCGCGACCTCGTGCGTCACGAAGGCGCAATGCGGGATCAACGGCAGCACTTCCTTCGAGGCGAACGCATAGATCAGGCAGCTATCCTGGAAGAAATTGCCGATGTAGCTGTACAACAAACGACCGGACCGGACCGGACCGACCTCCGGCTTCGGGTCCGTCTTCACGTCAGGCGTAGCTGTCGCATAGCTGGCATTGGGGATCATTCCCGCATCTACATCGAGATCGTCGCCCGAGACTCGGATCGACGAGGTCTGGCCGCTGGCAGGATCTGCATCGCTGTCGTGGCTCTCGTCACCAACGTTGGGAGTGGTGAAGTCCAGATAGTCAGGCTTCTCGAAGCGGACGGAATAATCGTTCCCACCCTGCACGTTGAAGCCGTAGTAGCCGTTCGAGTCGGTGGTCGTGCTGCCTGCCAGATGTCCGCCGGCATCCAGGAGTGTCACGCAGATACCGGGGATGCCCGATTCGCCCGCATCCTGCGCACCGTTCTTGTCCGTGTCGAGCCACACGCGGTTGCCCAGCATCATGGCGGTTTGGTAAAAGAGACCCTGGCGGACATCACAGTTGCCCTTCAGCGGCCTCTCAGGGGCAGGATACTGGCCGTAGAAAGCCGTAAGGAAACGAGTCTGGCCTTCGGTGATCGAGAATTCGAACACGTACGGCGCGAAGGATAAGCCCGCCTGGGGGCGCGCGCTGGGCGGGAAGTGCGAGATAGAGACGAGCATGACGGGGATGTTCAATAGCGACGGATCGGCTGCCGGCTGTCCCGTTAGCGGATTGATCCCGAGAGGAAAGTCAGTCGGGTCGGGTCCGAAATGGACGGGCTCGGCCGTGGGCTGCGCCGTCGGAGTTGGCATGGGCTTCTGATTTGCTGACGTGGTGGGCTCTACTGTGGGCGGGTCCCCTCCAACGGATCCGGCGGTGGATTGGCCCGCACGCAGCGGGGTACATCCGCTTGACAAGATCGCCAGCAAGATAACGGCAGCAAATAGCGCCGAATGAATATTGCGGCGAAGCAGCCGCGCTGATTTCATGGAATAGCCTCCGTTTCGTACCGGCCACGCACCAGCCCACTGAGGCCCCCTGCTTATCGTGGAAAACCTTAAGCTTGAAACCCGACCCTGATTCTCTTCCAGGTGTCTCCCAGGAGCTCAGGCAGCACACGCGTCTCTGCCAGGCTGGACATGAAGTTCGTGTCGCCGTTCCAGCGGGGGACCACGTGAATATGCACGTGCTCCTTAACGCCCGCACCGGCGGCCTCTCCGATGTTCAGCCCAACGTTAAATGCCGGGGTATTGTAGATCTGCCGCAGCACGGTGGTGGCCCGCGACGTCAGCTCCATCATCTCGGCGCGGGTCGCCGCATCCAGCTGCTCGAGGTTTGGCTTATGTTCGAATGGCACGACCATGATGTGCCCGCTCGTGTAGGGATACCGGTTCAGGATCACGTAGGCTAGCTCCCCGCGATACACGATCAAATTCTCTGAGCTGTCAGCGCCGACGATGGCCTGGCAGAAGACACAGCCATCTTGCTTTGCATGATTCTCGATGTATTCCATACGCCAGGGTGACCAAATGTGGTTCATGCGTGGAAGGATTGTAGCAGGGAATTGCAGCGCGATGCACACATTTTATCATCCGCCGGTGGTACTGCCTACGCTCTCCCCGTCAAGCGCCGGATCTTCTCACCTTTTATTCATCCATCCGGCAAGCTGCCGGGCGGAATGACGGGTCCGGTTGGCGCGCAATCCGTTGCCCAATCGCTTGTTGACATTCCATCCTCTATTGGGTATCCTCGCCTTTCGTGGAACAACCATCGCTCTTCGCCTCGCGCGAGTGGACGGTTTCCAGCCTCACCCGATACATCCGGGACCGGCTTGAGTCGGATATATCGCTTCAGGATCTATGGGTTCTTGGGGAAATATCGAACCTATCGCGGCCGGGCTCCGGCCACATTTATTTCACGTTGAAAGATGCGGGGTCATCCCTGCGAAGCGTCATGTGGCGCGCGGGCGCAGCGCGCCTAAACATCGGGTTGCAGGACGGCATGGCTGTCGCAGTGCACGGCAAAGTCGGCGTGTACGAGGTGGCCGGGCAGTATCAGTTATATGCCGACGTGATCCGCCCGGCCGGGGAGGGCGCTCTCTATCAGGAGTTCCTGCGGCTCAAGGCGTTGCTGGAAGCGGAAGGCCTGTTCGCTTCCGAGCGCAAGCGGCCCATTCCGGAGATCTGCACCCGGATCGGCATCGTTACATCCGCGACCGGCGCGGCCCTACACGACATGCTGGACACTTTGGGCAGGCGGCTCCCGCTGCTGGATGTGATCCTGGCGCCTTCGGCAGTGCAAGGCGACGAGGCTCCGCTGGGCATCGTGCAGGCGATCGCGGCGCTGAACCGGATGAAAGACCGTCCCGACGTGATACTACTGGCGCGAGGAGGGGGCAGTATCGAGGACCTGTGGGCGTTCAACGACGAACGCGTCGTGCGGGCTGTTGCAGCGTCTGAGATCCCAATCATCTGCGGGGTGGGGCACGAGACGGACTTCACGCTTTCCGATTTCGCCGCCGACCTGCGCGCGCCGACGCCTACGGCGGCTGCCGAGCTGGCAACAACGATCACTGTCTTCGCCCTCAAGGAAAGTGTGCGCACGATCGAAATGCAGCTTTCGAACGCCCTTGCGAACATCCTCATAGAGCGGCGTGACGACCTGCTTACCGCTTTGACCGGCCTGCGCTTCCACTCACCGGCTCGCTCCATCGAATCGAGCCGGCAACGCGTAGACGAGACGGCGCGCCGGGCGGAGGCAACCATAACGCACCGCATGGCGCTTGCCGCGAGCACACTTGACGGTGTGCAGAAGCGCCTGGAAGCGCTCAACCCGGTGCAGGTACTGGCGCGCGGGTACGCGGTCGTCCGGCGGCGCCAGGATGGCGTTGTGGTGAGCAAGGTGTCCCAGGCGCAGGGCGGTATCCTGGTACGCGTATCCGACGGCGAGTTTGAAGCCGAGGTCAGCAAGAAGTGAGGTCCTTATGCCGAGAGCATCCTCTCCCAAGCCCGTTGAACAGTTAACGTACGAGGCAGCCTTCGCGGAGCTGCAAACGATCGTCGAGGCCCTGGAGGAGGGAGAGCGCCCGCTGGACGAGGCCACATCAATGTACGAACGCGGCCAGGCGCTGATCAAGCACTGCTCAAAACTGTTGGACGAGGCGGAGCTGAAAGTCAGTCAGCTCTCGGGGTCGGTTTTGGCAGACCCGAACGAGGGATGAGATGATCCCCTCCGGCCTGCTCCACAACCACGTCCTGATCGCTGCGCTGTTTGCGTGGGGCACCGCACAGACCATCAAGCTGCCAATCGAATACTTCCGGTCCCGCCAGTGGAGGTGGACACCTTTATTCACGGTGGGCGGGATGCCGAGCTCCCACTCTGCGCTGATTGTTGGGGCGACCAACGCAGCAGGGCTCTACTACGGCTATGACAGCCCGGTCTTTGCGCTGGGCGTCGCCATCTCGATGATCGTGACGTACGACGCGGCAGGCGTGCGGCGGCAGGCCGGCAAGCACGCCGAGCGGATCAACTTCCTGTTCGATGAGTTGCTCCAGGGGCGGATCTGGGATGAAGACGAGCTGCGCGAAGTCCTCGGCCATACGCCGCTGGAGGTCATCGGCGGCATCCTATGGGGATTACTGCTGACAACGCTTGTATGGTTCTTCTGGAAATAGACAAACGGAACGGAAGGGGGAATCTTCAACTGGCGTGCTTGAGCCGCCGTGTCACACCCGCCAGGAGCATGGAAAGCTCGGGCACCTTGAGCGCCCAGATCACGACAAAGTAAACCAGCCCGCCAATAGCCACGCCGCCCAGCGCCATCACCCAGGATGGCGCCTGCGCGCCCAGCCAAAGCCAGACCGCCGCCCACATCGCCAGGGTTGCCAGCGCCGTCTGCCAAAGGCCGCGCAGCAGGTAACGCCCGTTCAGACCGTGCAGCCTCTGCCTCATGAGCACCAGCAGGGCTGTCATCTCCAGCGCCGTTGCAAAGGAGTTCGCGAAGGCCAAGCCACCATGCGGCATCCAGCCCAACCGCTCGAACAGCGCTGCGAAGGCGAAGCTGCATACGATGTTCAGACTCATGGCCGCGACGCCGACGAGGACGGGCGTCTTCGTATCGTGCAGCGCGTAGAAGGCGCGCGACAGCACTTCGACCAGATTATGGCCGAGCAGCCCGACCGCGTACCAGAGCAGCGCCCACGTCACCAGGTCGGTCGAGTGTGCGTCGAACGCGCCGCGTTGAAAGAGCATGATGACCAACGGCCTGCGCAGGAGCACGAGCCCCAGTGAGGCAGGCAGCGAGAGCAGCAACACGCCGCGCAGTGTGGCGGCCAGCGAATTGCGCATCTCGCCCGGCTCGCCGCGCGCGGCCTGCGCGGAAAAGGTCGGAAGGGCGGCAATGGCGATGGCCTGCGCAATGACCACTTGCGGCATGGTCATGATCTGCCACGCTGTGCGGATGGCTGCCAGCGAGCCGACGGGCAGGCCGGTCGCGATGACAACGTTCACCACGAAGTTGAGCTGCACCACCGCCACGCCGAGCAAGCGCGGCACGAACAGTCTGCCGACCTCGCGGACCCACGGATTATCCAGCCCGAGGATCGGGAGGTAGAACCTGCCCGGCAACTTCAGCAGATCGGGGAGCTGTACGGCAAGGTGCAAGGCAGCGCCGAGAACCGCACCCCACACCAGCCCGTAGATACCCATCGACGGGACGAAGAACAACAGGCCGAAGATGGTCCCGAGCCAGTACATGCTGGGCGCAAGTGCAGGCAGCAGGAAGCGCTGATGGGCGTTCAGGATGCCCATGATCAGCCCGCTCACGCCGAAGATGGCAGGTGAGATCAGCAGGATGCGCAGCAGCGATGCGGCCAGCGCCTGCTCGGCGGGAGGGAAATCGGGCGCGAGGAAGTAGTGGATGATCTGCGGGGCGAGAATAGCCGAAAGGATGCTGAGGCCGATGAGGATCAGGAGCACCAGGTTGACGATGGAGGAGGCCAGCTGCCACGCGCCGCTACGGTCATCTTTGACGAGCAACCCGGTAAAGGTCGGTATGAAGGCCGAGGCCAGTGCTCCACCTGCGACCAGCGCGAAGATCAGGTCGGGGAAGGTGGATGCCGCGTAGAACGAATCGATCGCCGCACCGGTGCCAAAGGCACGCGTGATCAGGATCTGGCGCACCAGGCCGACCAGGTTGCTCAGCGCGAACGCCGCCATCACCGTTGCGGCAGCGCGGGCGATCTGGCGGTTGGCGGTACTCCCGGTATCGGTGTTTTCTTCCATGGGGGCGCGAAAATTATAACATTCGGGCAATTGCCCGCTGGCCTTGCCGTTTTGGAATGCATGTCTGCATACGGGGATGCTACAATGCACGCGGAGGCCCGTCATGAAATCGCTCATCATACTCGTGCTCGCCGTGGGGGTTTTGCTCCAAGGATGCCAGCCATTGCCGGCCGGTTCTCCTGCGCCGAACCCGGCGCCGACTGTCACGACTGCGCCAACAGGCTCTTCCACGGCCAGCAGCGATGCGCCCGAGAAGATACCTCTGCCGGTCGGTCATGGAGTCGATGGGGGCTGGTATCAGCTCTACTTTACCGATCCCAGCGACCCTGCTTCGGGGCAGCACAGCGGCGGGCCGGACGAGACCCTCGTTACTGCGATCGACGGG